>CAZDYZ010000506.1:0-2528 GCA_964509525.1 uncultured Acidobacteriaceae bacterium | reverse complement strand
GACTGCGAGTACCGCCCAAAGAGGGTATCCTTGTTTGTGACGACCCAGTCCACCCTGGCATCGCCTTGGTTAGCGTTGTAGGCTTGGGTTACCGTGTTGTAGGCGTTGTTAGTGGGGCTGTTGTTGACCGGAGCCGGATAGTACTTGGAAGCAAATAGATTTGCCGCGACCACGTTCTCCATGCTCATCGGAATCTGGTTGTTCGGGAACGGTGCCTGGGTGAGCGGATTTACAATCTGCTGGGCTTTATTGTTGCACAGGCCCATGGTAAATCCCGCAGTGCAGAGCTGGGAGAAATTGCCGTTGCGCTCTGCATTCGTGAAGACCGTGATGGCCTGGGTGGTGGCGGGGTGGTCAAAGCGCTGTCCCTGGTAATCGACGAAAAAGAACAGCTTATTCTTAATGGCCGGGCCACCAAAGGTACCGCCAAACATATTCCAGCGCAGTGTTGGTTTGGGAATCTGGTTGTTGGGTCCAAGGAATCCGTTTTCCCACAAGTTGGCGTTCAGAACGTTGTTGCGGAAGTACTCCCAGACATCACCGTGAAACGTGTTGGTGCCTGATTTGATGGTGGCACTGACGATGCCGCCCATGTACTTGCCAAACTCGGCAGGTGCATCCTGGGTGATCAAGTTGAATTCCTGGATAGCGTCCGGCGCTGGCGTAAAGCCCACCAGATTGTCGGATACCTGGTTGTTGTCCATGCCATCCAGAAGGAAGTTGTTGGCCTGCTCGCGATTGCCGTTGATATAAGGCCGGGCGCCGGCGGCGGTGTTATTGCCGTTGTTGAAGTTGGCCGGATCCGGGCTGATGCTGCCCGGCGACAACAGCGTCAGTTCAATGTAGTTGCGTGTGGCGAGCGGAATGTTGTTGACGACGTTGGAATTGATTAGCGTGCTCACCTGGGTAGTATCAGTCTGAAGCTGAGGGACTTCCGAGGTGACTTCTACGGTTTGCGATACTGCGCCCACCTTCATTTTAAATTCGATACGCGCTGTCTGGTTGAGCACGAGCGTAAAAGGGGGTTGCACGGCTGTTTCGAAGCCAGGCGCCGTTGCTCTCACCTCGTAGTTTCCTATGGGAATACGCACAATGTTGAAGACCCCGGTCTCATTTGTTTTCGTGGTGTAGACGGTCCCGCGCTCCGTATCACTGGCAGTAACCGTGGCGCCGCTGATTGGCGCACCGGCCGGGTCGACGACTGTGCCCGTGATCACCGCAGTGACCACCTGGCCCCACAGGGGCTGCATAACACCGAATAGCCCCAGCAAAATCACGAGGGTAAATCCAATCCTCGACAACCGTTGCATCGCTCTACCTCCTCCAGTAATGCTCACCTAAATGGGTTCCCCACCAGAACTCGAACCACGATTCGCTGTCGTGATTGAGCAATATAGCGTTTTCTGCTTGGCACAGCTATATAGCACAGTGATATGCGAATCTTCAAGCGAATTATTTAAGTCTTGTCAATACTATTTTTGTACAGGCCACCTATGAAACCCATAAACTGGCTTTATAATCTGTAGCTTCGATCATCTTAGTAGCACTAAAGTGGGGCATGATTGCGGACCTAGGTTTCTATGATTTTGTTGAGAAGTTGTGCTAAGTTGACAAAACGTGTTTGCTGCTCTATAGCGATCTGCCCCAGTAGGAGATCTGTATCCAGCTAGCCGGTTTCACCAGTGAGGGGGCTCGCATGCAAAGAGTGCGAAGGAAGGCATTACCTGCCTATCAAAAGATTCAGCAAGCCGTCCTGCGACAAATCGAAAGTGGAGAATTGAAGCCCGGTGACGTGGTGGATTCTGAACGGGAACTCGCCAGAATTCATGGCGTCAGTCTTATGACTGCGCGCCACGGCCTCTCCATGCTGGAACGCGAAGGCCTGGTATTAAGACGACCGGGTGCGGGAACATTTGTCGGCCGGCCGAAGATTCACTTCAACAAGCTCACTAGCTTCACCGAAGAAATGTCGGCGCGGGGTTTGCCCGTGCGCTCCAAGGTTCTTTCGTTCAATATTGTCCATGATGAACAGGATGCCGCAGCCCGTTTGGCATTGTCCGCTGACGCCCGCATCGTCAAGTTCGAGCGGCTGCGCCTAGGAGGGGAGGAACCGTTTGCCCTCGAGACCTGCTATTTGCCTGCTGACGAGTTCGCAGTGCTGGATCGTGATTCCCTCGAACGCGCTTCGTTATTTTCGATTCTGAAATACCAGTGCGGTGTCGAGCTCAGTTATTCGGACGAAGAGATTGATGCGACGGATCCGCCGTCCGCAACCGCGCGTCTGCTGGAGCTTCCCCAAGGAGTGCCGCTGATGCGAATTCGTCAGGTGATCTATTCGACCAAAGCCAAACCAACGATCTTCGTACTCGGCCTCTATCGCTCCGACCGTTTCCGACTGCTGATACGAAGATATCGTTAAAGGCGACCAACGTCTCCCTGAGAGTCCAAGGGGACATTGCTCGCCTCCTGCAACTCGACTCGGAAGTTCTGGACCACACCACGATAGAGCAGCACGGCGCAAACTGCGG
>CAZDYZ010000505.1:0-3033 GCA_964509525.1 uncultured Acidobacteriaceae bacterium | reverse complement strand
ACGCGATGGATCGCAGCTGTTGCAAACACTGACTGCGCCGGCTGCTGAGACGCAGACCGCTGACATTGCCCCCGTCTAATCGATGCAACCCAGTGAACGGATTTTATTACCGAGTGTGAAATGAAAACGAGCTGTTTCCATAAGGAAACAGAACAGCAGCACTTAGGGCGTCCAGGTCTCGCAAGATTCCGCGACCTTTGGCAGAAAATGTTCCGCCAAGGTGCCAGCGTGAAGTGACCCCACTCCGGGTTGGAGTGCAATAGACTGTCACGGCGCAGGCTGTTAGTCCGACGCGGTATCTCAAGACATCCCGTCGAGTGCACGATCCAGATCCTCCCGCAGGTCAGCGACATCTTCCAGGCCAATATTGAGTCGCACGATGCGGTGCCCATAATCTGGACGTCCCGGCGTGCCGTGAAAATCGTACGAAACCGCCAGACTCGTTACCCCCGCCCAGCTATATCCGATCTCAAACAAATTCAGCTGGTCCACGAATTTCTGAACTTGTGTTTTGCTGAACCGCTCCTGAAACACGATCGAGAATACACCCGTCGATCCGGAGAAGTCCCGCTTCCAAAATTCATGCCCCGGACAGGAAGGAAGCGCGGGATGCAGGACACGTTCGATCTCCGGGCGCTCACTTAGCCAGCGTGCTAAAGTCAACGCCGCTTCTTCAATAGCCTTCAGCCGCACGGCCAGCGTTTTCAATCCCCGTAAAGCTAGACTGCAGTCGTCGGGAGAAGCGGCGCATCCCACCAGTTGATGCGTGGCACCCAACTGCCGCCATGCGGTCAGTTCCCGCGCTGTAATCGACCCAAGTAACAAGTCGCTATGACCGCCAGTGTACTTGGTGAGCGCCTGCATGGTCACATCCACGCCGTGGGCGAAGGCGTCGAAGTACACCCCCGCCGACCAGGTATTATCCAGCACAACCATTGCTCCGGTACGATGCGCCGCGTCAGTAATCGCCGGCACATCCTGTACCTCCATCGTGATCGAACCCGGACTCTCGCACCATATCAACCGCGTGCTGTCTCGAAGGTAGGACTGAATTCCCGCCCCGGCCAGCGGAGAGTAAAAGTCCACATCCACACCGAACCTGCGCAGAACCGCCATTGCAAACTTGCGACTTGGCGTATACACGCTCTCTGGGATCAAAACATGATCCCCTGCTCTTAAGAACGCAAGATTGATCAGGGAAATGGCACATTGCCCACCCGGGGTAATCAACGTGCGAAATCCGCCTTCCAACTCGCAAACACGCGCTGCCAGCTCAAGCGTTGTTGGAGTTCCATAAAGGCCGTATGTGTAACCCACGTCATATTGGTCCCAGTCGTCCCTGACGGACGCCGCGTCGGGAAACAACACCGTCGACGCGCGTTGCACGCCCACTGAGAGGGACCGAAATCCTTCGGGGATCTTCACGTCCGAGTGAATCAGTTTGGTCTTCCAGTTCTTGGCCATGCCCAAGAGTCTATATGACGTGCGCTAGGTCACGTCGGCGAGTTCTTGAAGTCAAGTCCGACTACCTCGGGGAACTGATGATGGTGTTGCAGGGTCTTGCCGACGTATCTAGAGCATCGCAGTTAGTGCCTAATATACCTACCCCAGGTTTGTGGTGCGTAACGGAGCAGATCCGCGCTTGCTAACAACTATCTGAAGCCAACGTCAAATCGGCGTTGCATTCGCGCACAAGCAGATGTGTGCTACCTACAACCGTACCCTCCCCGAGACCAAGCCCCATCCGTCGTGTGCTTTACGGTGCTTCGGAACTCCGTGCCGGTTGGCGGCTGGTCATTTTTCTGGCGATTGTCATCGCAGTGATTGACGGCAGCAACCTGCTGATTCGCTGGTGGCTCCGCAGCACGGACAGCACCATTTTGTTTCTTGTCAGGGAAGGGATGGACTTCCACATCTTTCTCCTCGCCAGCGGAATTATGGGGCGTATCGAGGGCAGGACTATTGCCGATTACGGCCTACCCTGGCGGAGGATGTTCCGTGGGCAGTTCTGGCAGGGAACTGCACTCGGCTTAGCGTCCATTACCGGCCTACTGCTTGTCATGCGAGCTCTGGGGGTCTTTCATTTTGGAGGCATTGCACTCTCCGGCTTCGACACCTTGGAGTGGGCCATACCCTAGGGGTTCGTTTTCGTCCTTGTCGCTCTACGAGAAGAGTTTCGTGCTCGGGGATACGGGCTTTTTACGCTCGCGACAGGCATCGGGTTCTGGCCGGCCGCAATTTTCTCAGCAGCATTTTTCGGTTACTCTCACCACGCCAACTCCGGAGAGGATTGGATCGGATTATTTAACGCCGGAGCATTTTGGATTGTTGGCCTGCTTCTTGCTGCGTCGAACCGGCAACCTGTGGATGCCTATCGGCCTCCACGCGGCCTTCGACTGGGGCGAGACATACCTCTATGGTGTGGCCAACAGTGGTCAGGCACTGCCGGGTCATTTTCTGAATTCGAGGTTGTTCGGCACGCCATGGCTGTCTGGAGGTACGATCGGCCCGGAGGGCAGTTTGCTTTGTACGTTGCTGATTGTTGTGGTGTGGTTGATTTGCGCAGCTGTCCTGCCTCAGCTGGAAATGGAGAAAGCGTTCGTCCTTTAAGATAACGGAGCGAACACATGAAGAAACGACGGAAGCACTACACGCCGGAAGAGAAAGTCGCCATTCTGAGACGGCATTTGGTTGACGGAGTGTCGATCTCGGACCTGTGTGACGAACTGGGGCTCAAGCCGACGGTGTTCTACCGCTGGCAGAAGGAGTTTTTCGAGAACGGAGCGGCGGCTTTCCAACAAAGGGGACGCACCAACCATCAGCCTGAACAGGAACGAATCGCCTATCTGGAGCAGAAGATCCGGACGAAAGATGAGGTTTTGGCTGAACTGATGGCAGAGCATGTTGCCCTAAAAAAAAGAGTTGGGGAACTCTGACCGGGGTCTGGGTTCCGCACGATACGCGGGACCAGATCGTGGATTTCGTCCGGCGCTGGTCTGGGAAGACCGAGATCGGCGCCGGGCGTTTCATCCG
>CAZDYZ010000504.1:0-5777 GCA_964509525.1 uncultured Acidobacteriaceae bacterium | reverse complement strand
GTTTCCGGAAGCCGAGGGCGCCTGCGGCACGGAAATCATCGGTTTCTTATAATCCTCGCCACCCTTGCGCACCCACTTCAAACGTTCGGCGCGCAGCTTGAGGAACTCGGTGGCCTCCGCGTACAGCCGCTTGCGTTCATGGCTGTCCCACAAAGCTTCTTTTACGATGCGCCAGACGACCTTGGGCCGGAAGTAATACTCGTCGTAGAAGCGGTTCACGCCGTCCATCATTTCCGCCTTCGAGAGATGCGGGTATTCGATGTGGGGGAGCTGGTGGCCGGTGGAGTCGGCGAGAGCTTCGACCTTCAAGAAGCCCTGAGCGGCCATGCTGTCATGCAATTCAGTGCCTGGCATGGCGTGGGCCAGCGAAACCTGAATAGTTTCGACATCCAACTCCTTGGCAAAATCGATGGTGCGGCGAATGGTTTCATGATTTTCGCCGGGCAGTCCAAGGATAAAATCACCGTGTACCAGCAACCCGAGCTTCTTGCAGTCCTTGGTGAACTGACGCGCCCTCTCAATCGTGGCGCCCTTCTTGATATTCTTCAGAATCTGCTGGTCCCCGGATTCATAGCCCACGATCAGCAAACGACAGCCCGCTTCCTTCATCGCCTTCAAGGTTTCGTAATCGGTAGTAACTCGGGATGTGCAGGACCACGTCATTTTCAGCGGCTTCAGCTTGGAGCAAAGCTCGATGGTACGCGCTTTCTGGATGTTGAAGGTATCATCATCGAAGAAAACCTCCTTCACCCAAGGCCAGTATTCCTTGACTTTACCCATCTCGGCGGCAACCTTTTCCGATGACCGCTTGCGCCAAGGATGTCCGCTGAGGGTTTGCGGCCAGAGGCAAAACGTGCATTGGGCTGGGCAGCCACGCGTCGTGTACAGAGAGACGAACGGATACAGTAGGAACGGTACGTTATAGCGGCGTGGATCAAGGTCGCGGTGATACACATCCACCACGTCGGGCAGAGCATCAAGGTCGTCCACCGCTGCCCGATCCGCATTGTGTACGATCAGCCGGTTCGCAACGCGATAGGAAATCCCAAGGATCTCCTGTAGGGGCTTACCGTTGGCGAACTCGACGGTAGCATAGTCGAACTCGCGGCGTACTACAAAATCGATGGCCGTGCCTTCGTTGAGAGACCGCTCCGGCAAGGTGGTAACGTGCGGGCCAACAAAAGCTACCCGCAGACCAGGATTGGCAGCCTTCATCGCTGCTGCCAGCTTGATGTCGCCCTGGAAGCCCGGTGTACTGGTGAACAGCACCAGGAAGTCGAAATCCTTGCCAATTTTGATGGTCTCCTCCACGCTCACATGATGTGGCGGAGCGTCAAGCAGGCGGGAACCTTCCAGCATCCCGGCCGGATATGCCAGCCAGACTGGGTACCAGTAAGACTCAATCTCGCGGGTGGCTGGCCAGCGCGAGCTAGCACCGCCGTCATAGTTTTCAAAAGAGGGTGGATTCAGGAAAAGCGTCTTCAGCGGCATATCCGTAAGTCTATCCTACCATTTGCGCATCACTCAGGGAACCGCTTGAAGCTCTTAATCTTACCGTGTATTCCCTGGTTCTCGGCCAATGGTCAATTAGTGGGTTGGAATGGCCCAGTCTTCGAGTTCACCGGTAAGCCGCAGGAGTTGTAACTTTGCACGGCTGAGTCCAAACTCCGCGTCTAAGTAAGCTGCTTGCTTGTCGTCTACGGCGAGGCGGGCATTTTCCTGATCGCGCGTATTGGCTCCTCCCGATTCCATGCGGGCCGTGACAGCTTCCATTTCTCCCTGCGCAACCTCCCATTCCAGCTTGGCCACGTCGCGCGCGGCCGCCAGTTGACGCAAGGAACGCTGCAGCTTTAGCGTATCTTCTCCAACTTGGTTCCTGGTAAGGTCTGCTTGCTTGCGCACAATCATGGCATCCGCGTCGGCTTGCTCCGCCTTGGCTTTTTGCACCGCATTGAAAATGGGGAAGCGAATGTTCAGGCCACCACTGAAGTTGTTGGCCAAGTAGTTACGAAAGAACACATCGTAGTTGTTATAACGGGCAAGGTAAGCGTATTGGCTCGCGACATCAACCGTGGGTAAGAGCGCCTTATGTTCACCCTTGGCGCGCACTTCCGCCGCCGAGACCTTCTGGTCCGCCAGCCTTACCGCGGGACTGTTCTCTATCGCGCGCGCCGGGAGGTCGTCGTCTTGCGAAATCGCTGGCAGTTGCGGTATGGACTGTGACTCGAGGACGATAGACTGGGCTGGCAACCCGACCAGCTTGGATAGGTGCTCGCGCAGCACATCTCTCTGTTGTTGCGCCTCCGCGATCCGCAATCGGATGCGGGCAGCCGCCAGTTGACTCTTGGTGACCTCCAGTTTGCTATCCACGCCTTGCTGCAGGCGCTGCTCGGTCACAAATTCGGCCTTCTCTGCCGCGCTCTGGGCCTCAGTCAAGGTCTTGATCTTGCCGGTGAGTTGATCGAGTTGGGCATAGGTCAACGCGGTGTCCAGAATGACGGCATTGCGTTTGTCCTGCATATCCTGGGAAGTCGCGCTCCAGTTGATCTTGGCAGCTTTGATGAATTGTGTAAGCGCAGGATTAAATAACGACTGCACTGAGGTGAAGTTGACAAGAGACGGCGCCGCACCCTCCAGGGTGAGAGGAAATCCATAGGTGTAGCCCAAGCCGGAGCCGACTGTGAGTTGCGGGATGTAATTAGCGCGGAGTTCCTGATATTCCTTGTGGGCTCGCCACTGGTTGATGGTGGCGATGCCGATGACACCGCTATGTTGCAGCGCCAACTCGATCGCTTTGCTGAACGGAAGCAGCTCGGGGTTAGGCGGGTCCTCTGCTCGGCAAATCGCGCAGGCAACCAGAAGCACGCTACCGAGTGCGGCGATCTTCGCCCAGCGGTCAAAGCGACTGATTTTGGAACAGCGGGGTCTTGGCGGCATCCCGTGCTCTACCTATGCAAAATGGCGATACGCAGACGGCCCGCTATTGTAGATGACTGAGGGCCTTTCTGGCGCGATCGAACCCCGAGGCGAGCGCCAGCGATGCCTGGTACTCCGAGACTGCGCTCGGGCCCTGCCCCATCTTTTCGTAAATTTGGCCTAGCAGGTAATGGGCACGGAACGCAGGGGCGCCTTCCACCATTCCTCCTGAGCTTAAGTAATTTCGCAAATACAGAATGGCAAGGGGAAGGTTACGGTTGCCGAGATACAACTCGCTTGCCGCATCGAAATAGGTTTCGGCAGCGAAGTTGGCCTGCGCCAGTGCAGCCTGCACCGCCTTCTGCATGTCGTCCGGACGTCCGCGAAGACGGTAAAACTCGGCCTGTTCTAGCCAGTATTCGGCTGGATCCTTCGCTTCGCTGATAGCTTGCCGGAGCTGATTGTCGGCCTCTTGAAATCGTCTCTCTTTCTCGGCAATTCGGGCCAGAATCAAATGAGACTTCGCAGAATTGTATTTTGCCATCTGCGCAGCCTGCTCACGCGCTTTGTCCAATCCGCCGCCTACGATCGCAGGAGCTTCTGTATAGTACTGCGCCAAGTCGAGCCGCGCCTCTACATTAGACCCGTCTAGTTGTACGGCACGCTCGAATTCGTTCTTGGCTTTTCGAGCGATGGCAGCCGAGGTCAGTGGATTTGAGCTTGCAGCTTTCTCTCCGTATTCGCGCGCCAGCCAAAGATGATAGTAAGCAACATCGGGGCGAAGAGTGACAGCCCGTTCTCCGTATTTCACCGCGTCTTCCCAGCACTCCGTCGCGTAGTAAGCACGTGACAGCAGGTTCAGCGACTCCGGATCGTCACGGTTGGCCAACACGCTGATAGCTTCACTCATGCGTCCAAGCGAGAGCAGTTCAGAGACCGCCGGAGCAGCGGCGCTCGTGCCGGCTGCCAGAGTTAACAACAGAAAGACGCAGGAATATTTTGCAAGCAGGAACTTCATGGATTAACTGTCTTCACTGCCATCCCATCGCCCAGGGGATGCATGTTGATGGCCCCCAAAGCAAGCACCGCGTTGTCCGGAATGCCGCCAGTCACCGCGATACGTGTAAGGTTTGAGACAGAGGTCTGCACATCGTGCCGTTTCAACTCCCCGTTCATCACCTGATAAACGTACTGCCCTTTTGAGTCCTGGTGCACCGATTCTCGAGGGACAGTAAGGGCATTTTCCAGGCGAGCGGTGATCACAGCAACGTTGACATTCGTGTCGGGTAACAGCTTGAGATCGCTGTTGTCCACAACGCAGGTCACTTCGCCCACCATCCGCGTTCCCCGCTGCACCACAGTGGTCGGCAAGGTCTCCAGTCTGCCCTTCCACACTCGTCCGGGCAGAGCATCCCAGCTCACGTCGACTTCTTGCCCCTTTTGCAACTTCCCGATCTCCGGCTCGTCGACAAAGGCACGGACTCGCACCTGATGAAGGTCTGCGACCTGCGCCAGCAGGTCACCTGGATTCACGAAGGCTCCCTGGCGCACGGGAAGTGAGTAGACAGTTCCTTGTCGCGGCGCGGCCACGTTTGAATTTTTCAACAGTTCTTGGGCCGCTGCCAGTGAGGCACGGGCTTCGGCCTCCTGAGCCTCCACATGGCCGACTTCCTGCTGCGAGTAGCGACCGCTCAGCTTTTGCTGAAGGTAGCGCACGTTGGCGTCGGCTACCCCTAAATGGCTTTGCGCCGCATCGACCTCGGCTTGTGACGCAGCGCCCGTCTGGAGCAATCGCTGCATGGCTTCCAGGTTCCGCAGCGCCGTCGCCCGATCAGCCTGGGCCTTCACTAGAGCGTTGCGCGTAGCCAGTACTTCTTCCTTGGTGCCTCCGCTTTCTACAGCGCTCAGATCGGCCTGAGCACCTTTCAACTGCGCCTCTGCTCGGGCAGACTGTAGACGCGCATTGGCGTCTTCCAACTGCAGGATTAACTGCCCCGGCTTCACCCACTGGCCTTGCTGAACGTAAACTCTCTTCACTGTGGTCGCCGTTGGAGCATGAGCTTCAAAGTTGTTCAGGGCTTCGATTTTCCCGTTGGTCGCTATACTTGCGGTGATGGTCTCCCGCTCAGCACGGCCGGTTCGTATGGGCACTTGCGCACGGCGTAAAGACACAAAGGCAGCCAGCACCACCACCGCCAGGACCAGCCCAAGAAGGATGATCCCGACTCGTTTACCGTTCACGGGCTTACGCCCGTTTTCAGTTCCACCTGCCATTTTGCCCGAGGTGTTTAAGTATAACGTACAGCACAACTTCCGCGGGGATTGTTCGCTGGCGAGTACTCGCGGCTCAGCACGTAAGATTGGCGATAAGTGCTGCTGCCCTACCTCCTATCTGATGACCGCAACCTAATCTAGGACTCGACTCCGTGCTGCTGACAATAAGCTACGGCAGCGGTGAGCGAGCCTCCGTCGCGGGCCTGACCTTCGAATCAAGCGCCTGCCTCGATAGAATAGCTTCATGGTAAAAGGTCAGCGCTACACCCCGAGGCACGCCCAGTCCGGCCTTGACAGAAGATTTCCGGAGATCGAAACCTGGCCGAACCAGTTCCCCAATTACGAAGTGGTTATTAATGTCCCTGAGTTCACTTCCGTTTGTCCCAAGACGGGTCTGCCCGACTTCGGCGTGCTATCGATCCGTTATATGCCGGACAAGTACTGTCTGGAACTGAAGTCGCTCAAGGAATATCTGACCGGCTACCGCAATCTTGGTATCTTTCAGGAAAACATCGTTAATCGCGTGCTGGAAGACGTGGTGCGTGCTGTGAAGCCGACTTGGGCGGAGGTGAGAGGCGAATTCCGCC
>CAZDYZ010000503.1:0-6803 GCA_964509525.1 uncultured Acidobacteriaceae bacterium | reverse complement strand
TGTGCGTCATCCATTGGCGATAGCGCGAGGTTACGCTGGCGCGCACGCTTCCGCCGTGGATGTAGGAGAAGTCCTGTGTGAAGCACGAGTCCCAGCGGCGCCAGCGTTCCGCGTGCTCCCCCCTTAGGTCCGTGACATCCTCCATCGTCGTGCAGAAGCAGGTGGGGCATACCATAGTGCAGTTCGCGCAAGACAGGCAACGCTCCGCTACCGAGTCCCACCGCGGATGTTCATAGTTGCGGTAGAGCAGTTCCTTGATCCCGCGCGTGTCCAATTGGCGCCCCATGTGGCGGGTGGTTTGCTCAAGGATCCGTTCCGCATGCTGCTTGTCTTCCTCGTCGGCCTGTTGGTGCGCTACTTCCGCCACAACCTCAGCACCAAGCATTGTCCCTATGTCCACCAGGAAATAATGGCGTTTGTCCAGTGATAGCTCCACAAAGGCGAGATCGTAGCCGAAGGTTGCTTTTGGCCCGCAGCTCATCGAAGCGCAGAAACAGTTGCCCCCTGCCTGACCACAATTGACCGCCAGTACAAACAAGTTCTCGCGCCGCCACTTGTAATTCGGATCAACGTACGGGCCATCAAGGAAGACTTTGTCTTGGATGGCGATCGCATGGAGCTCGCAGGCACGTGCCCCGATAAAGGCGTATTTCGGCCTGGCTTTCCCTGCTTCTGGTAGTATCCGCAGTCCCTTTCCGTTTCGCGCGGCGCACCATAGCCGTTGCAGGGGGGGATAGAGCAGCTTCTTCCAGGAGTGCGGGCCTACGACATATCCGAACAGTGCGTCGTCCTTGCGGCGTTTGAGGCGGTACCTTCCGCCTGCCTGCTCATCTGTCCATCCCGCAGGCAGGTCTTCGGTCGAGGCAAGATGATCATAGACAATCGCGCCCTCGCGAAGGGTTGGTCCGATAATGTCATAGCCACGTTTAACCAGGGCCTGGAAGACTTGTTCCAAATTTTGCCGCTCGATAACAACGCTGCTTCCGACCTGCAAACTTTCGCCACTCATGACTCAGAGGTTCGCACCAACACTACCTTCTTTCATGAGGGTACAAAATGCGGCTGGCCGACGTCGGTGACGCGGGTCACCCTGCAGTGTTGTAACTTGCGGAACTGCTGGGCAGATGATTTCGGGCAAACCGGTGGTTGCAACCAGTGTTTACGACCCATCGTCTATGTCGTCCACGACCTACGCTCTCACCCACTTTCGCGCGCAGCACAATCGGCCCCGTGGGGCTTGCCTTCCGTGTTCGGGGTGGGAACGGGTATTTCCGTCGCGGTAAAATCACCGGCTTCGTTGACGTGGCCCGCCTGCAGTGAAGTCGAGTCGGGCAACTTCCCCGGCCCAGCCGAAGAGAAAAGGACAACCCTATGAATTCGATCGCGGCCTGCACAGCCGGACTTGGTTTGGTGGTGCTGTTTCTTGCAACGGCTTGCCAGGCCACTACCGACTCACCCGCACCCTCCCCAAACACTATAGATTCCACATTGCCGGCGGCGCTGCTCGGTCTCGTGCTGATACCAATTCTGCCTTTCGTTGTACGTCGGTTGCTGGTCAGGCAGGTCACTCAGATGATGGCGGCCTCAGCTGAGCAGGAGGCTGTGGTCATCGAGGAATTGCAGGCGTCATGCCTCAAGTGCCTCTCGACGAAGCTGATCTGACAACCAGTCTCAACCCGAGCTGCGGCAGGGTAGTGGGATGAAAGGCATCCAGTTTAGTCTCTTACGCTCGATCGCAACCACCAGCTCTTCGCCCCTCCTTCCCGGATTCCGGTTTTTCGCATTAGAAAACTTTCGATGCATTGCCATCTTGTTGAATAGAACCACACATGTTCGAATTACAATGCAGTGACTAAGGGGATGCCAACCGGGAATTAGGTATGCTCTGGCATTTGTGAGTCACGATGCCAATCATGCAAAGCACATAAAACAGGAGACGGAGATGAAGCGAGCCCTCGCGTTGCTAATCGTTGCTGCAATTGGTTTAGCTGTTGCGCCGGCGTTAGGGCAGAAACAGTACAAGGTGGTGACTCGCGTTACCCTTGGGGGAGAGGGTGGTTGGGATTACTTGTACTTTGACAAAGACGGCCATCGCCTGTTCATCACGCGCGGGAGCCATGTCATGGTGGTGGACACTACTACCTTAAAGGTGACCGGAAATATTCCCGACCTCTCGGGGATCCACGGCGTTACGCTGGCACCAGAACTGGGCCGTGGCTTCATCAGCAACGGCGGCGACAACAGCGTTACCATCTTCGATCTGAAGACCCTCAAGAAATCGGACAGCGTGAAGGTTGGCGATCGACCGGATGCCATCTTGTACGACCCCTTCACCAGGCACGTGTTCACTTTCAATGCTCGCAGCAACGACTCAACCGTCATGGATGCGGCCACTGGTAAGGTTCTCGGCACTGTTCAGCTCGGCGGTAAACCCGAGTTCCCCGCCACCGACAAGAAAGGCAAGGTCTTCGTCAATATCGAAGACCGGAATGAGATCGCCGAGATCGACGCGAATAGCCTTAGCGTATTGAACCACTGGTCGCTAGGTCCATGCGTGGAGCCCAGCGCCCTGGCTTTGGACACGTTACACAGTCGTCTTTTCGCCGGATGCCGCAACAAGATGATGGCCGTCGTGGATTCCGACCATGGCAAAGTGGTGACCACTGTCCCGATTGGTGAAGGTGTGGATGCCGGACGCTTTAATGCCAATACCCAAGAGGTGTTTATGTCCTGCGGTCAGGACGCGGTGTTAACCGTCATTCATGAAGATACCCCGGATAAATACACTGTCACACAAAACGTTCCCACTGCTAAAGGTGCTCGAACGATGGCGATGGATTACGAGAACAATATCGCTTATCTCGTCACTGCGCAGCGTGATACAAAACCGCCCGCTCCGGGGCAGAGGCCGGGCATGGTTCCCGGCAGTTTCGAGCTGATTGTGGTTAAGGTGGAATAGTCTACTTCGCTGGCGTTTTCTGCGCGCTGGGGGGAAGCAAATTGTTCAAGCGCAGGTAGATTGCGGCTGCGCCGTAGTGGTCGGCCCAACCCGCAACCAGATTAATGAGTGCCCCAGCCCGCGTGCCGGTCCGCCCGCTAGAAAATGTCACCGGTTGTCCCAGAGTTGCATCCTCAGCCTTGGCAAGTACCTGCTCGCAAAAAGCGAATGAATCCTTCAATGCTTTAGCTAAAGTTTCCTTAGAATCAGTCTCGCTCAGCTTTATTTCCGGCGGCTGCTCGCCGGCGATACGTGCACACAGACCGTTATTCGACTCTGCGACATGCATGACCAGGTGAGCGAAGCTCATCTGCTCCGGCGTGGGATGGTAGCCGTACTTCTCAGCGGGCATTTCCTCGGCCGCGCCGATCAGGTTCTTCGACTGCCGCTCCTCCACTTGCCGCACCGAACTGACGACGGGATTGCCGGTAGTTTGGGGCAGTACTTTGGTCTGTGTGAGCAAAGCGGGCGCTATGGCCAACACCAGCGTTGATATTGCAATCTGTTTCACGGTTCCCTCCAAGCAGAAGCTGGCCAGAAGCATACCGCAAAAGGATACCCGGCAATGCTACCTGTTTTTCTGAGCAGGGCAGTATGAAGTTATGTGTCGGAGGAAGACACCCGGTGGCAAGCCAGATCAGCTGCGATAAAGCCTCTCAAGCTTCGAGATTTACGAACGGGAGGAGCAGGCTATGATGGCCGTGTTCCCCCGGCTTGTTGGCTCGGATGCAGCGGTCAGGCTTCGTTAACTTTTGGTTGCACCGGCTCCGTGCATCTTGGCGCGCTCAATTAACATTTGCACCTGGTCTTTCTGCGGATAGTCGGGATTCGTTTGCAGCAGCCTTTCCCAAGCCACAATCGCCCCCTTGGGATCCTTCTTGCCTTGCCATCTGACGATTCCCAGGTTGAAGAGCGTGCCCGGATGGTTGGGACGTACGGCCAGCGCTTTTTCGAAATTTGCAATCGCCTTGTCGGCGTTACCCGTGTACCAATACGAGGTTCCCAGGTCAGTGCGGACATCTGCGTTGTCAGGCTGAACACTCAACGCTTTTTCGTAGTACTGGATGGCCTGCGGATAGGCCTGGCTGTCGTAGTACAGATTCCCAAGCTTCGCCAGCGTATCGAAGTCGTTGGGATTGGTCTTCAGCTGCACCAGAAAAGGCTCGGCCGCCTTGGCGATCACTTCTGGGGAAGGGGCCGCCTGCGGTTGCGCCATAGTTCCGATACCGGGCAACTGTCCTGCTCCCAGGGTATTGCCGGCCATCGCTGCACCAGCTGAGGCGGCCTGGGTCGTGTCCGGGCCGGTGACAGGAGCCGACCCCCTGGCGAAGTAGCCGACCGCGATACCAATGGCCAGTGTGATCACCGCCAGCGTGTAGGCTTGCACGCTGGTAAAGCCCAAGGTGTTCTTGTTTGCGTTGTTCGCAGATTGTGGCATTGCTTGCTCCTTGATCTAGTTCCCGACGCCGGCAACAGCCAGAGAAGGTAGTTCGAGTTGGAATAGGCGTCTCACCACCTCCGTGAGCGCATCCTGCTCGCACTTTTCCGGAAGCTCCTTCAATTCGCGAGCCAGGCAGCCGGCAATTCGTTGCGCAATGTGGTTCGTCAGAGTCGTGAGGACCTCGTCCTGGTCTTCCGTAAATGGACCAAACTCGTCGCGAAGGACTTCCAGTTCCTGTCGGCAAACTTCATCGAGACGTCGACGCAGGGCCACGATGGTGGGGACTACTCGCTCCGCCATCAGTTTACGGCGAAAACCCTGCACCTCCTCCCGCACAATTCCTTCCGCAGCCTCGGCAGCCGCTTGTCGTCCCACCGCGTTGCGTTTCACTGCCTGCTCAAGGTCGTCCATATCAAACAGGTGTATACCCTTGACTTCCCGCACAGCCGGATCGATATTGCGCGGCACCGCAATATCGATCATCACCATTGGCTTGTGCTGGCGTTGCCGGGCGATCCCTTCGATTTCCGCGCGGCTGAGAAGGTGGTGCGGAGACGCCGCTGAACTGACGACAATATCGGCCGCATTCAGATGCTGTTCCCGGTCCTCAAACCAGACTGCCGTCCCTCCCATCTTCTTCGCCATCTCCTCGGCGCGGCTCAAGGTACGGTTCATCACCTTCACCTGGCTGGCACCGGCTTTCATCAGGTAATGTGCTGCCAGTTCGCTCATCTTGCCCGCTCCTATCAGCAAAACCTCGCGCCCTCTGAGTTCTCCCAGGACGTTCCTCGACAGTTCTACCGTAGCGTAGGGGATGGAAACCGCTGACGAGCCAATCGTTGTCTCCGTCCGCGTCCGTTTGGACACTGTGAGTGCCTTCTGCATTACAGCGTCCAGAAAACGCCCTGTCGTGCCCGCTTCCTGGGCGCGCGCCCAGGCTTGTTTTACCTGGCCTGTGATTTCCGGCTCGCCCAAAACCATCGAATCCAGGCTGGAACAGACACGAAATATGTGGGTAAGGGCCAGATCGTCCATCAGGCGGTAAAAGTGTGACCATTCGCACAGCCGGAGCTGGTACTCCTGGGTCAGGAAGCGCAACACGGAGTTTGCCGCCGCAGGAACGTCGCTCGCCCAAAGAATGAACTCGGTGCGGTTGCAAGTGGCCAGCACGATTACTTCTTCGACCCCTTCGGCACGTACCAGTTGATGCAGCGCTTCGTCGCGACGGGGTTCGCTGATCCAGAATCGCTCCCGGACAGCAACGGGGGACGTCCGGAAATTGAGGCCGATTACTGCCAGGGTTGGTTCCACGGGATTCCCCTCTGACCAAGTAATGTCAATCGCAGTAAGGGCACAAGGACTGCCAAACCTCACGATCGATGCGGATGTGGCTAAGTGGTTGACCAGGATTGATTTAAGGTTGTCGCAAAGGTGGAGCGGCGCACCTCGGGAGCGCTGCTTAGCGGCATATCACCCGCACGGGAGTGTTTTTTCCCTCGTCTCTCTGCGGATTAGCTATAGCGAAAACCGGCTTCGGGGAGTACATTACCTTCGCCGTAGTTTTGCGGCGCTTTTGTCCATACCATGTCCCTCAGAGGGCATAGCGAGGAAAGGGGAAAGGATGACGATGAGATTGTTGCTTCAACGTATCACTCTGTTCACCTTGGGGATTGCTCTGGCAATGCCTGCGATAGCCGCGGCGCAGAGTGGTGCTGACACGTACAAGGCAAAGTGCGCCATGTGCCATGGCGCCGATGGCAGCGGCAAAGCCTCGATGGGGACCAAGGACTTGGGCAGTGCCGACATCCAGAAGATGTCGGATGCCGACCTGACAGGCGCCATAACCAACGGCAAAGGTAAGATGCCGGCTTACAAAGGCAAGTTGACCGATGCGCAGATCAGCGATCTGGTTTCCTACATCCGCACGATGAAAAAGTAATTCGTGAACGTTCCCGGCTCTTCTTGGCGGCGGCTCCGTGAGGGGTCGCCGACTTTTTTCCGCTGATCCCATCCACATGTCCTTACGTCCCCCTCCTCTACCGAGCCGCCAGCGCTAGAGTTATACTCGCAGACTGCACCGATGGAGGCACCATGAAAAATGATGATGCCCACAAACCCGAGAGAACCTCGGGGGTATCACGACGCGACTTCATGAGGATTTCCGGCATCGGGGTCGCCGTACCGCTGCTAGTGGGTCCGAAGGTTGTGAAGGTTGCCGGGGAAGAGGTTGCAATCCATGGTCCTGGGAAAGTCCCGGTTCAGCTTGTGGTGAATGATAAGAGACTCAATGCGCAACTCGAGCCGCGGGTGACGTTGCTCGATGCCTTACGTGACACCTTCAATCTGACCGGGGCAAAACGCGTC
>CAZDYZ010000502.1:0-2530 GCA_964509525.1 uncultured Acidobacteriaceae bacterium | reverse complement strand
TCCCGACTGGCACATGGTTCGGTCACAGTCCTCTGCGACCCCCGTCACAGCGCCAATCATCGCTCTGGGGGCTACATTGTAACTGTCCGACCCGGGCGAGAAGCGCGACAAGGGGCGGGCGCAGCCGTAATGCGTTGATATTGCGGATGTACGATGTCTTGATGACCCACAGGGGTTAATATCCTTCCATGGCTGTTAGATCCGCTCTGGTCGCGGTGCTGATTGCGGTGCTGCTCTGTAGGACGTTGGCGCAAACCGATTCGGCTGGAGCTGCGATTATATCTGCTCCTGATAGCGCGCCTTCTGCCTCGGCGTTCGGCAGCTCCCCCCAGCAAGTCCAAATCTCGCAAGGCATCTCGCAAGGTCTGCTGATTTCCAAAGTGCAACCATCCTACCCGCCGCTCGCCCGCCAGGCGCGGGTGCAAGGGACAGTAGTGTTGAAGGCGCTGATTGGCAAGGATGGGACCGTGCAGAATCTGACGGTCATCAGTGGACATCCGATGTTGACTCAGTCTGCCATAGCCGCGGTAAAGCAGTGGGTCTATAAGCCGTATTTGCTCAATGGGAAGCCGGTTCTGGTGGAAACCACAATCAACGTGAATTTCATGTTGAACGGCGCCCCATCGGAAGCCCAGCCGGCAGCGAATATGGAGACGGCATCACCTGCCACGAACGCTCCTGTGGACGTGACCTCTGATCCTGTTCTTTCCGCCTTACGCCAGGAGTTACATCGGTCGTTCGACAACTTGAAGAAGACGCCGGCCCCCGTTTACTTCCTGGCCTACCAACTCACGGACAATCGCGCGATCCAGGTCAGCGCTTCCTTTGGGGCCTTGATCTCTAGCACGGATACGCGCACGCGCCTCCTCGATGTCGACGTCCGTGTCGGAGATTACACCCTCGACAATACGCACGCTGGAGGAGGCGGGTCCGCTATGAGCGGTTTTGCTGAGCAGTTTGCAGAAACTCCCATGCCGATCGAGGGAGCAGTTGACGTCTTACAGCGGGCGGTTTGGGTGGAGACCGATCGCAAGTACAAGATTGCCGTCGAGCGTTGGCAAGATGTCAAGACCGTCGCTGCAGTCAAAGCTGAGCAAGAGGACAGGTCAGCCGACTTTTCCCATGAGCCTCCGCGTCAGTATGCGGAGTCCGAAGCTGCGTTTCACTTCGACCGCAAAACGGCGGAGGAGCAAGCACGCCATTACAGTGCGCGGTTTGCCGGGCATCCCGGCGTTTCCCATGGTTCGGTTGAGGTCTCCGGGGAGATTGAGACACGGCGGTTCGTGAATAGCGAAGGTAGCGTGATCAAGATATCCACGCCTTTCTACCGAATCATGGTCAATGCCTCTACCATCGCCGCAGACGGTATGCAACTGCCGCTGCATCTTAGCTACCTGGCATTCAGTCGCGAGTCCATGCCAAGCGACGAAGCGGTCCTCGCCGACATCGATCGATTGAACGAGAAACTTGCTCAACTGGCCCACGCTCCGGTTGCGGAGCCATACACGGGTCCTGCAATCCTCTCGGGCCGGGCCAGCGCCGTGTTTTTCCACGAGATCTTCGGACATCGTGTCGAAGGAGCCCGGCAGAAAAATCAGGAGGACGCGCAGACCTTCAAGAAGCAGGTGAACCAGCAGGTTTTGCCAGGTTTTCTGTCGGTGTACTCGGACCCCATGCAATTGCACAGCGGAAAGCAAGACCTCGTCGGGTATTACAAATATGACGATGAAGGGGTACAGGCGACCCGAGTCACGGTCGTGGAGAAGGGGATTCTGAAGAACTTTCTGATGTCCCGCTCTCCCATTGAGGGTTTCCCTCGGTCCAACGCGCATGGCCGGCGCCAGCAAGGCTACGAAGTAGCGGCCCGCCAGTCGAACCTGATCGTGCAGGCCAGCCAAGAGCTCTCGCGCGCCGAGTTGAAAAAGAAGCTCATCGCGCTGGTGAAGGCGGCCAACAAGCCGTACGGCCTGTATTTCGAGGACGTGGAAGGGGGTTTTACCTTCACCCAGCGATTCACGCCTAACGCGTTTAGCGTGCGGCCGACGGTGGTCTATAGGATTTATCCCGACGGCCGTGAGGAACTGGTTCGAGGCCTTGATCTGATCGGAACACCACTGATTGCGTTTAGCAAGATTGTGGCTGCCGACGACGATGTTGGAGTATTTAACGGCATTTGTGGTGCGGAATCGGGCTGGATTCCGGTCTCTGCCGTGTCTCCCGGGTTGCTGGTGTCACAGATGGAAGTGCAGTTGAAGGCGAAATCACAACAGCGGGAGCCGGTCCTGCCCGCACCTTCGGTTAAGCCCTAGGGCATGCCAAGCCTGGACTTCGGAGCATTCCGAATGAAGAGAATCCTCAGGCGAATACTATTGTTGTTCCTGCTCAAGAGGACGGGTTTCAAGATACCTTCATAAAAGAAAACTGCTGGTACCCGGTCAGGATCGCCAGCGATATGCTGTCGCGCATCAAGTACATTGCTGCGTATCGTATTGCGCCGATCAAAGCCATCACCCACTATGCTCCGGTCAAG
>CAZDYZ010000501.1:0-3236 GCA_964509525.1 uncultured Acidobacteriaceae bacterium | reverse complement strand
TGCAGACGTAATCGAAAGAAATAATCTCAGTACTGCTTGGCTTGGCTTCGATCGAGCCTTGGACGCTTTTATTCAGCAGCAGTTAATTGCAGCATGAAACTTGACCATTCTGTGAACATCTTTGCCACCAAGTGAATCTAGAGCACATTAGCATTCCGAAGAAGCAGCAGCGCTGGTGCCCAAGAGCAACGAACGCTGATTGCTGTCGCTAAGAGCTCAATTTTTTGGGACTACCTCTACATTACGTTTCAAGACCGTCAGAGTTCCTGTCTCCGCGCCGACTTCAGAAACGAATCTACCTCCGGGCCAATAGCCTTCGGATTGCCGAGAATATTCTGATCTTGCGCGTGCGCTATGGTGTGATGGGCGTCACCGATGACGGCCTTCACTCTTGCCAGGGGTTGGCTAAGCGCAAAACGTCATTCACGAAATGCCCAAGATGGCGCGACGGCTGGCCGCTGGGTACGAAGGCCGGCAATACCCGATTGCGCACCGGGCGCCGAACCCACGATATGCCGCAACGTATACTGGAAGCGAAACCTCGCGCCCTCACACAAGGTGCTATGCGCAGATCAGTCCTATTCGCTTTTGTGCTTTCCGTCTGCCTGGTCTGGTTGCCGACGGCCAGATCAGCCTCCGATAAGAAGCACGACCCGGAATCGGTGCTTGTCAGCGTCGAGGGTTGTCTGAAGATGTCTGTCACGGAGTACGTGATCATCGATGATACCGGTACTGAACACAACCTGATCGGCAGTACGACCAAGCTCAGCCACTATGTCGGACACCGCGTTCAGATAATTGGCGAACCCACAATTAAAACCATCGACACTACCCAGGCGAACATCGCCTCAAGCGTCGATGAGGTATCTGCGATCAGAGTGCTGAGCGGCAGACAGGTCGGCGGCAGGTGCGACCGTTAGCGATCGTGGCCTTTGTCTTCAGCGCCCATTTCCGGTAGGACGGCTTTTCAAGGTCACAAGCGCGTTTGTCAGTACTGATCTGGGACTTCAGATCAGACCGCTTCCATGACCCGACCAGCATCGGCTCATTCCACTTCCCTGAAGTCGACGTCTAGCACGAAATGATTTCCGGATTGCCCGTTCATCAAGTGAAAAGAGCTGCAGCTCTATCAGGATAGCTGGAGTAGGGTCGTTCTGCCCGTAGGCATGGGATGCGGGCTGGCTCGTGCATTGCGCCACTAATGTGTGCGGAGGTTTCTCTTTGCAAGAAAACTGCTCTGGCACTCCTTGGCGGCGGATAGCAACTGCGCGAACTCAGGACTTCCCCGCAGCTTCGCCAACAGCGGGTCAATTTGAAGAGCGGTGGAGGCACAATAGTTTTGTTGCACCGCGCTTGTCATCAGCCGGAATGCAACGTCCTTCTGACCGCAATACGCAAACAGGGTCCCGTTACTGAATCGACGCTCCGGATCCGACGCCGCCAGCGAAGCGGCTTCGAGCTTTTGAGCGATTGCGTCGAATGGCGGACCTTGGCTGGGGTTGAGGCAAGCTTGCAAAAAATCACGACCCGCTATAGTGTTCGTCGGCATTCTGTTCACACTATCTCTTGCCTCGGCCGTATTCCCCTGGGCGAGAAGAAGAAAGGGCATCACTCTGGCGACCCATTCGGAACCTCGATCGAGCTGGATAAACTGCATCGCCTTTTGCGGCTGGTCCAGTTGTATGAAAGCCCAGGCGCAGGAACGCAATGAATTATCGCTAGGATCTAAGGTCAGCGCCGTGTTGCACTCGCGCGCCGACTCATCCAGCAGTCCGGCATAACGAAGGACATACGCCAAGGCGAAATGAGCCGAGGCACTCTCCGGCCGGCGCTTAGCCAAGGCCGCTGCTTCCGCATATGCGTCTTCAAGCTCACCTCGCTCTGTCCGATTAGTGATCAGTTGCGAAGACGCGAAAATCAAGTTTGGATCGAGCGCCAGTGCGCGTTCGTAAGCCGAATCCGAACGCTTAAACATCTGTTGTCCACCGTCGCCATATTCACCGTCTAAGTAATAGCGGTGTCCCAAAGCCTCCCAGGCAGGAGCGTAGCTGGGGTCTATGCCCACCGCCCGTTCCAACATCGCGATCGCCTCCTTGTTGGGAGCCGAATCGCGGGAAGCTGCGATACTGCGCAAATACAAGTTGTAGGCCTCTTCGCTGTTGGGACGAGTGCCAGCCTCTGCGGCGACCGAAGCCCCGCCTAGCGCGGGAACCAACCCCTGTCGCACCCTCGATGTAATCTGCTCGCGCATGGCAATTCTGTCGGAAGCGGCAGCATGGATGGTGTCGCGCCAGACACTGCGATTACTGGCAACATCCACCGCCTCAAGCGTGATCTCCAACTGGTCACCTTCGGTGACGTAATGACCGGTGACGATGGAGGTCACACCCATCTCACGACCAGCTTGTTGCAAATCCACACTGGGACCGTTGTACTTGCTGGTCGTGGCAAATGGACGGATTGAGAACGACTGCACGTAGCTCAGAGCAGTTGCAATTTCATCTGGCAATGCAAGCCGGAGAAAGTCAGTGTCCTTGTCGGAGCCTGCGTTCTGGAACGGTAGGACCGCGATCGATCTCTGGCTTACAGAATCGCTGGGCGAGACGGGAGTAATTTTGGCCCGCCACAGGAGGAGTGCGACGACGATTGCGGCCAAAACGCCGCCGACCAGGGTCCACTTCTTGTAAGCCGTTGCACGATTAGACGCCGCAATCGTCGTCTTAGCAGAACTCTCCGCTGCTGTGCCCGCGTGACTCGAATCACGCGAAATCCGCGTCAGATCAGCCCTCATCTCAGAGGCATGCTGATAGCGGAGGTTGCGGTCTTTCTCCAAGGCCTTGTTGATAGTGTCTTCCAGCTTCGGTGGTACGTTGTGATTCAGCCGCACCACGGCAACAGGTGCACGATTCATGATAGCTTCGCAAATGACGGCTGAGCTTTCTCCGTGAAACGGCAGATCGCCAGTCGCCATCTCGTAAAGCACTGCCCCGAACGAGAAGAGGTCGGTACGCGCATCCAACTCTTTGGCCCGCACCTGCTCAGGCGACATGTAGGCCACAGTACCCAGCAACGTACCCGGACTGGTCAGATGCTGCTCATCTACCGTCTCGGCGACCTTGGTGGCTGCTGCAGTCTGGCTCGAAGAACTACCAGCGAGCGCGACTTTCGCCAGCCCGAAATCCAGAATCTTGGCGTGGCCACGCTCCGTCACAAAGATGTTCGCAGGCTTGATATCC
>CAZDYZ010000500.1:0-4091 GCA_964509525.1 uncultured Acidobacteriaceae bacterium | reverse complement strand
CCTGAGCTGCTGGAGATTGGCGACATCCCCTTTTCCAGCCCCAACCAGAAGCCCACACGGCAGGAAGCACTCGAGTACTATCGCAAGTGCGCCGAGCACTATCAACTGGATGTCCGGCAGTATGAACCAGTGTTAAAGCTGGAAGGCAGCGACAACAACTTCGTGGTACACACCACCAATCTGCATGGACTCCGGCGGGAATACCGTGCGCGCAAGCTGATCCTCGCGACCGGCTATTACGACCGGCCGAATTACATCAATGTTCCCGGCGAGGAGCTGCCCAAGGTCATGCATTACTACCGCGAGCCGCATCCTTTCTTCGGATTGAATGTGCTGATCGTTGGAGGGAAAAATTCTGCCGCCATCGCAGCGCTGGAATTGTGGCGTCACGGCGCACGCGTCACACTGGTGCATCGCGGCCCGAGCATCAGCAATTCGGTCAAGTACTGGATCAAGCCGGACATCGAGAACCGCATCAAGGCGGGACAGGTAAAGGCCTACTTCAATACCCGTGTGCAGAAGATCACGCCGCAGCAGGTTGTGCTGGACACAGCGCAGGGAGAAGTCACTCTGCCGAACGACTATGTTTTCGCTCTTACCGGCTATCATCCCGACTTCGAATTTCTCCGCCAAGTCGGCATTCAGTTAAGCGACGAACCCGACAAGCGACCCATCGTTGACCCCCAAACGCTGGAGAGCAACGTCCCTGGCATTTACCTAGCGGGAGTCATCGTTGCCGGGATGCGTACCAGTGAGATTTTCATTGAAAACGGTCGTTTCCACGGGCAGCTGATTGCCGCTGACCTGAAGCGAAAGCTGAAGCCGGAGGAGGTTCCGGCGTAAGCAGCATGCAGCCTCTTAAATTCAACCCGGGACGTAGTCCGGGCTCGGGAGTTGTTTCCCTCCCCACCAGCTTTTGGCACCCGGTAGGTGTTTACAACCCGGGTCGCGCCCTTTCGGATAAAGCGGCGCCCGCTCTGCGAGGGATGCTTCCCCCAGTGACGGTACCTGAATTACCCTTTTGGGATGACAATTTCCGCTCGCAATCAGCTCAAAGGTACCATCGAAGAAATCCAGCTTGGGGGAGTCATGGCGCATGTCGTAGTGCGCGTCGGCGAGAACCTAGTCGAAAGCGTTATCACCCGCAGGAGCGCGGAGGAAATGGCGCTCAAGAAGGGTGACGCCGTAACCGTCCTGATTAAGTCAACCGAAGTGATG
The DNA here is from genome assembly GCA_964509525.1 of uncultured Acidobacteriaceae bacterium. GTDB lineage: Bacteria > Acidobacteriota > Terriglobia > Terriglobales > Acidobacteriaceae > Bog-257. The sequence goes on along the minus strand of CAZDYZ010000500.1, from coordinate 2,873 downwards.
TTGCAGAAAGGCTGACAGCAATTCGACTGGGTTTCGGTGAGGATGTTCCAAGCCCCAACTCTCCCCCGATCAATCCGAGCAAGGAGATTGACCGACTGGTTAGGATCTCCGGCTGATGGAAAAGCAATGTGGTGCGATGCGCGTTTTTTCGCGCGTTTATCGTGCTCGGAGGCGGCCAGCAGGCTATCGAGGAATCGAGCGAGTTGAGATGATCGCCTCAGAACTCCCTTTTGTATTGCTCCAAAGCTACTCGTACAAGTTGGGCTCGTGTGCGGACCCCCGTTTTATTGAACAACTGCTGTAGCGTGCTTTTCACCGAGCTCTCGGAGAGCGTCAATGCATCTGCTATCTCTTTATTGGCCAGGCCTTCAAACACGTAATGTAGTACTTGACGTTCCCGTTCGGTGAATCGCTCTCTCTGAGAATCCCGCGGCGTCGGTGTGGCGAGGGCTTTTTGCAGCAATTGATGATCAAACCAAACCTTTCCGGCCATGACGTCTCGTATAGCGGCCACGAGCAGCGAGGGAGAACTGTGCTTCATGAAGATTCCGCTGATCCCACGACGTATGAGGTCGGCGGCCTCATGGTCATCCAGACCTGCCGTGACCAGCAGGATCTTGGGTGCAAATCCGCGTTCTGCTGCTGCCCGCATAAAATCACCGCCGTCGCGGTCCCCTAAATCAAAATCCAGCAAGACGATGTCCACGATGTTTTGTGCCAGTATTTGCAGCGCCTCTTCGATTGAATCGCATTGGCCTACGAGTTGGAGATCGGCCTCTGAGGCCAACAGGCGCCCCAGGCTCTCGCGGAAGAGAGCGTGATCATCAACCAGCAATATGCGAATTACTCCCGAGGAAACTTGCTTCATGGATTTCTCACATCCCGGGCAGTAACAGCGGGTAACGCTACGGCAAAACAGCAACCTCGTGCACGCGGTTCGAATGAAATGTCGCCACCGAAGCTCTTCAGAATGGCGCGGGAAGTGTAGAGTCCTAGTCCAGTAGCCTCAGCATCCTGCTGAAACGGACGGAACAAGCTCTGCGGATCAGCGATTCCGCTTCCGGTATCTTCGAACCGCACGACTACCGAGTCAACCTGGACGCTGGTTGACACGGTGAGCGTCTTCTCTGTGGTTGACTGCATAGCACGTTGACTGTTCTTTGCCAGGTTCAGAAAGGCCTGCACCAGACCGTAGCGGTCAGCCCACACCAGGGGTAATTGTTCATCAACGTGCCAGGTCAATTGAATGTCCGATTCTCGGTACGCTGTCTCGATCAGCACGCGAAATTCATCGAGAAGGACGGTGAGATCGACGGCGCAGCCTTCCTCACCGCGCGCCGTACCCAATTCCATGGCAGACAGTTTCTCAAGTCCCTGAATCAGGGTGCCGAGTGCCTGAAAATCTTCATTCCCTTCAAGCTCTTTCACATGGGAGAGATTGCGGTGCACGGCTAATGCTGCTCCGCAAAGATTGCGAATTTCGTGTGAGACGGCGCTCATCAAAATGCGGGTGTTCTTCAGCAAATGATCAAGACTCAGGTCCTCTCGACTTCTAAGGTCTTCCGAGAGATCAACAATGATGGCTGCCAATCGCGCTCCGGAAGCCGTCTCGTAAGTCGAAAACCAAACACCGGCGAGGAATACATCGCCATTCCCGCGCTGGCCTTTGCACTGCAGCGTAGTACGGAGTGCTTTTGAGAGCTTTGCCTGTACAGCGCTTTGCAGGGACGGCAGATACTCTCGTATTGCTTGTCCTTCCAGGGTTCCCTGCAACGGAACCAGCAAGTGCCGGGCTGCTTCGTTGGCAAGCAGGATGGTGCCAGCGGAATTGATGGTGAGAATCGCCGCCGGGCTGCTTTCGATCAGGATTCGCAGTTGCTCCTCTGCCTCCTCTCGAAGCTTTATCTGTTCTTCAACCTGTTCCAAATGATGTAGCACGATTTGCCGATTTCTCATCAGTTCGGAGATAAAGAAACCTGTTCCAACAAAACCGATCGAAGTCATGGCCAGGCGAGGAATGGCCTGGCCCTGAGGTAGATTGCTGAAGATTTCCTGCAATCCAGTGCACAGGAGTGCTACAACTGCAATCTGTGTTCTGGTTAGATAGCCGCTGACCAACATGATGGGAAACAGGTAGAGAAAACCCAAAGAAATGTAGCTCGGCACGCGCCAGTCAATGATGGCAATAGCGATGATCATTAGGGCGGCGAGGGAGAGAAACTTTCTCCGGTTCGCCGGCGCATAAATCGATAGGGCGCGTGTCACAACCATGCTTCTCTATTCTTGAGCAACATATGACCGCCGCGGAGCGTAAAGCTCGCGGATTGTCCAAAAGATAGCGCCTGCGAGCCGAAAGATAACCTCAGCAGCCAAAAGATCCTTTTCCTGCACTGAAAGATATGCCCCTTCCGGCCTCCTCCTAGGCTATACAGAGAAGTCAGCCATGCATTGGCCTTGCCTGGCGATTGCGCTCCAGCCCAGTGTTCATTGCTGACGATTACGACAGTCGCATGGAACTGCTCCCCAATCTCGTCTCGATCACGCCCGCCAGGTGTGCGTTCGTCGGGTTTCGGCGAGAGCCATAAACCCAAGTCGGGTCCGACATGCTTCACAGGCGCGGAATTTAAGAAGCAGATTCGCATCGCATGAGGTTGAAACAGTTACCGATTCATTTTCTCTTGACATGCCTTGCTGTGTCAGCAGGGCTGATGTTTGCAGGTCAATCCGCGACAGCCCAGACGGCTTATACCTGGGAGCAGATCAAGGACAAGTTTGAAGCGGCCAACCCCACGTTGAAAGCCGACGCCATCAACGTGCAGGAGATGAAGGCGCAGGAGATTACCGCCTATCTGCGCCCCAATCCCTCGCTCTCC
>CAZDYZ010000499.1:0-2364 GCA_964509525.1 uncultured Acidobacteriaceae bacterium | reverse complement strand
TGTTAACATTCGCGAGCTAGCAGAGACATCGAGATTTTTCTGCTCCGAACTGCTGCGTTCTAGCGTTGCTTCAATAGTGAGCACACAGGTTGTGATCTGCGGGACGAAACAAAAGCAGCCTGCTGAAGTCGCCAACCTCATCCGAAGCACAAACACATAGGAACGATGCAAGAAGCCCTGGCGGCCTCTTGCTTCCAGTGATGGCATAAGAGGACACCTCTTCGCAGCTAGCGAGTCGGGGTGATGGGTTGCATTTTTCTTGCCTTGTAGCACAATACGAATCGTGAGCAGGTATTGGAATAAGATCCAAGACAGTTGCGTGCGCTGTGGGCTTGGATGCGGCATGTGTCTGCGGGGAGAGTATAGGGTCGGAACCATTGTTTTGGCGGTATTGTTTTGTGTAGCTTGCCCGACCCTTATGGTAGCCCTAGCACAAGACACCCAACCACGAACAGATCGCGTGAGCGGCACGGTCGTGAACAGCGTGACCGGCGAGCCTATCGAGCGGGCCCTGGTTGTTTCCCCTGACCAACGGTTCGCGACCATGACGGACAGTTACGGCCGCTTCGAATTCATATTTCCACAATCCGAGGCTGGTCAAGGTACTTCCAACGCTGTCGGCGCCTTATCAACTGTAAGTGGCATTCATCGTCCCGACTCGCTGACCGCTCGCAAACCCGGGTTCCTGACCGACTCGTACGATTCAGTGCAGAACGTGCGCGCTACATCTGGAAAAGACATAATCATCCCCCTCATCCCCGAAGCCATCATCGTCGGCCATGTTGCCCTTCCCACTTCGGAAGCTCCCGACCGCATCGAGGTCGAGCTCTGTCGCCGCCAAGTACGAAGTGGCCGCGCTCAATGGGTCTCGGTGCAAAGAGTGGTCACCCGTTCCGATGGTGAGTTTCGCTTTGCTGCACTTAATGCAGGTTCGTACAAGCTGTTCACGCATGAGTCGTTGGATCGCGATCCTGAAGCCTCCGCTCCCGGCGGCCAAATGTATGGATACGCCCCCGTCTATTTTCCGGCTGCAAGCGATTTCGCCTCCGCAGCGGCCGTTCAGCTGACGCCTGGCAAAATAGTCCATGTAGATCTGTCCCTGGTGAGGCAGCCCTACCACCGTATTAAGGTGCTTGTGAGAAATGCGCCGCCGGGGATAGGTCTAAGTGTCGATGTCTCCCTTCAAGGCCGAGGCGGACCCGGTTACTCTCTCGCTTACAACCCGCGAGAGCAGGCGGTCATCGGGTTGCTGCCCAACGGGAGCTATACGCTGACTGTAGTGAGCAATGTACCCGCTACGGTAAGCGGTTCGTTAAACATCACGGTTCATGGACCCCTTGAGGGACCGACTCTTACGGTTGTGTCCACTCCACCGATCAGCGTACATGTGAAAGAGGAGTTTACCTCTGCGGAAAGCAAAGGCTCCGACAGCGGGGGTAGCCCGGCCGGCAATTTCAACCTGCCGAACTTCAGACGCAAAGTCAATGTAACGTTGGAGCCGGCAGATGATTTCGGCCCCCGGGGCCCTCAGAGAGGTTCCTCTGTCTCGGGTGTGTCGGACGATTCATTTGCGCTTGAGAATGTCCATCCCGGCCGTTTCTGGGTGCGAATCCACCCAGTGAGAGGTTATGCGAGCTCGGTGACCTCCGGTGGCGTTGACCTGTTGCATCAGCCGTTGTTGGTCCCCGTCGGGGTTTCGATACCTCAGATCGACATAACCTTGCGAGACGATACTGCCCGGATTGAGGGCACCATCGAAGGCTTGAATGCCTCTCCAGGAGAGTCCAACAGCGCAACGGGGCAAATTTCGCACCCCACTGAGATTCCAGCTGGCTCACCAAACCTGCACGTCTACTTCATTCCCCTCCCCAACAGCTCGGGAAGCTTCTCTGAGGTCAACGTCTCCCCGGATGGAAGCTTCATTTCACCTCCCCTGCCGCCAGGTGTTTATCGCTCGTTGGCTTTCAGCCATCCACAGCCCGATCTCGAGTACGAGGATTCCGAGGCTATGCGGGCCTACGATGGAAAAGGAGAGGTCGTACGTTTGGCCGGAGGCCAGGTGGAACGTATACGGCTGCAACTGGTCTCGACGAGTGACTAAGATGTCGAGTTCGCGACAGTCGCGTGCGTTTGCGTTTCTCGCAGCCAGCTTTTGGCTGATGTGCTCCCCGGGAAATTTGTCGGCGCAGAACGCCGGTGGCAGCCCGAGGGCGATCCCCGGCGGCGGATTTCAGGTATCGGGAATAGTAACCAGCAAGACAGGCGGACAAAGGCTGGTGGGCGCTCGCGTCGTGCTGGCCGATACCAGGAATCGTCAAAGTATGCAATCTGTCCTTACCTCGGACGACGGCCGCTTTCGTTTCC
>CAZDYZ010000498.1:0-3295 GCA_964509525.1 uncultured Acidobacteriaceae bacterium | reverse complement strand
CGGGCAACTCAGCGTCGAGGTACGCGTCAATCTTCTGCTGCCATATGTCGCAGCTCATCGGTGCGCTCCCTGTACTCGCTCCGCCAGCAACTGCCGCATGGCTTTGCGCGCCCGCGCCAGGCGCGACATCACCGTGCCCATCGGGATGCTCAGCACCTCGGCGATCTCTCGGTAGCTCATCTCCTCCACATCGCACAGAAGAATGATCTCGCGCCAGGGCACCGGCAACTGCTCGAGCGCGGCCTGGATGGCATCATGATCGGCGCGCGCCAGAAGGATCGTCTCCGGCGTCTCCATCGTCGCCGGCTCAACCGATTGCGCATCGTCTTCGTCGTCCAGCGGCACAGTCTTCGTGGCCTGCAGCCCGGTACGCGAAGTCAGAAACGTATTGCGCAGGATCCGATACATCCAGGCGCGAAAGTTCGTGCCTGGCTGGAAGGAGTCGAACCCCTTCAGCGCCTTGGCGTAAGTCTCCTGCACCAAGTCTTCGGCCTCGCTGCGGTCCTGGGTGAGCCACTGTGCCAAGTTGTACAGCGGGGAAAACAGAGGCATGGCAAGCTGTTCAAACTCGTACGCCCTGTCGCGATCCAGCGCCACGCTAACAAGAGTAAACCGAAAAGGCGGGACGTTATTCCTGAATCGTTACTTATGTTGTTTACCCCGGGCCGTAGGCCCCACTAGAAAAGTGCCGAGATAGGCAGTCAAGACACGCCTTGCGTTCCGGATTTCGGGGCGCGCGGAAATGGAAGCGCGGGGTTAGCAGCAGCTCGGCCGGTGGGAGAGCCTAGTCTTGGGTTCTCCCACCGGGAAACACCGTGCGACTATCCACCACCACCGTAGAGACTGACGGTGTCGATGTACATTGTGTCCTTCGTGTCCTTCGCGTCCTTGGCCGGTCTGCACTTCATCTTGACTTGCTTCCCGACATACGACATTACCTTGTCCTGGTTAGCAACTTTCCAAAGCTTACCGTCATTGTCAACAAAGACAATGTCGCCGCTCCTGTCGGCACAGTTCTGGTCACAGGCCGCATGGCCTCCGCTCTGTGTAACACACGCGGAGTTACAAAGCCACCCCGTCATAGTGTTAACTTTCCCCATGTCCTCGGAATACAGTGAGATCGCTGAAACCAGAACAGCTACTAGCGAACAAACGATTCGTTTCAATTTTCCTCCTATTATTCTTTTTCTCTGAGAGATTCTTTGAAGCTCCGGATACCGTCACCCAGACCTTTTCCGAATTCCGGCAGTTTTTTCGGCCCGAATACGAGCAGCGCGATAAAGAGAATCACTACCAAATGCATAGGCTGAAACAAGCCTTCCAACATCGATCCCTCCCGTTACGTGAATGCTAAGTTGACGGTCCGCTGGCACACGTCACCACTCGGCTAATTCGTCTTGCCGTCATTATCCCGGCCCGTTGACCCCGCTAAGAGACCCGCCGAGGTGGGCCGTCAGGGAGACGACTGCCGCGGCGGCGAGTTCGATGGGCAGGCGATACAGCGGCAGCTTGCCCTGAGGATTGCGGTGGGCGCGGAAGTGTAGGCTCCAGACCAGCCAGATCATGCCGCTGGCGGCGAGGCCGAGCACCAGATGCAGAAGCAGCGTGCCTTTCAGCCGCTGCCCTTCCAGTTGCCAGCGCCAGGCGAGCAGCCCGGTCACGACCACCGGCACGGTTGAGATGGCCCCCACCAGCAGGTTGTAATAGGCGACCTCGGCCAGCACGCGCTTCTTTGTCCACTGCGCGATGAAATCGAAGACGATGCTGACTAAACACAACGCGATGGGGAAGTGAATCAGCACCACATGCTGCGCGTGCCGCGCGAACAAGATCGACCTGAGATCAAACGGTTTCATCGTGGGCCTCACTGCACCACAATCCTGGCTGTCATCTTGGGATGAAGGCCACAAAAGTAGTTGTAGGTGCCCGCTTTGGTGAAGGTGTAGGTGAATTGCTCATCGGTGTCGAGCGGCTTCGACTTGAACGTCTTGTCATCAGCAACGATGGTATGCGGGATGTCGTCCCGGTTCGTCCAGCGAACCGTGGTTCCCACCGGGACGGTGATGGTGGCGGGCGAAAAACTGAAGTTGTCAATCTTGATGGCGACTTCAGACGCGAGCTTGTCATCTGCGAAGGTGAGCGGGTTGATAGTAACCCCTAACACCGCCGATAGAATTGCGATGCCCAATAGTAAGGTTCTTGTCTTCATGAAAGCACTCCTTGTTAGCCGCTGCGCGGCTGTGATGTTTAATTGTTAGTTTGACCTGGGGCTCGCGCGCCCTGGGCTCACTGCAATGCGGCCGCTACGCAGCTCAGCCCAAGTTCGAGTCCACTACCGCCAACGCATGCTGTCCGCGCACGTAGTTCACATCGGTGACGCCGAGTAGCGACCGCAGTTGGTCCGCCGAAACCTTCAGTGGGCCGGGCGAAGGCGCGTCGCCCGGCTTCGGCTGAGGAAAGGCAGTGGACGCCGCCGTGTGAAATGTAACGTTGCCTTCTACCTTCTGCATGGTCTGGTGAATGTGTCCGTTCAGCACCGTCACTGAGCCGAAGGGTTTCAAGTACGAGAGTGCCTGGGCGCTGTCGTCGGTGCCCCATCCCCACTCCGGATAAACGCTCCACAGCGGAATGTGGGCAAAGACCACAATCGGCGTGCTCCTGGAAAGATGCTTGACATCTTTCTCCAGCCATTCCGCCTGTTCCTTGCCAAGACTGCCCAAGCCGCCGGCTTTCAAGTTCAGAACGTTCACCAGCCCGACGAAATGCACGCCGCTTTTGTCAAAGCTGTACCAGCCGGCGCCCTCGGTACCTTTACCGTAGCGCTCCAGATACGACTTGCCGTCGTCGTTGAGGACGTCGTGTTCCCCGGGTACAAAAAAGATGTCTTTCGTGTTCGCGGATCTCAGCAGTTGATCTACGGTGTCGAACTCTCCCGGTTTGGAGAGGTGGCTGATGTCGCCGGTGTGCAGGATGAACTCGGGCGCAACCGGCAGCGCGTTGATCTTGTCTATGGCGGTCTTGAACGTGCCGACCACGTCGGTGTTCGCGGGCTTGTCGAAGCCCATGTGGCTGTCGCTGATCTGCACGAAGCTGATGTCGCCTTTGGCGTCGTGGGCGCGAAACGGAAACGCACCCAGGCTGTAGGAACTGAGCACGCCGCCTTTCATCACGCAAAACGTGCCGGTTCCCACCCATGCCATGCATTTCAGGAAGCCGCGGCGATCGATGCCGTCGTGGTGGTGGTCGTGGGAGATTTGGTCGCCGCCCAGCGGGCTGTCAGCGGCGTGATTTGCTT
>CAZDYZ010000497.1:0-1640 GCA_964509525.1 uncultured Acidobacteriaceae bacterium | reverse complement strand
GTGGATATCAGTCGGGGCTACGTGCTACTGATAGGGGCAGTCGATTTCGTGCTGCTTCTGATCGGGCGGGCAATCTCTTACTCGGGCGTCTCCTGGCTCCGCGAATCTCTGGGTCGCTATCACTACCTGCTGATCGTCGGTTGTGGGCCGCGAGCTCGCGAGATGGCGGCGCTCATCGAGGAGAGCCGCGGCATGGGGTTGAGACTGGTTGGGTTTATCAATCCCGACTCCTGCAATGTACCAACTGCGAATCTGGGCGGGTACGATGTGTTTCCACTTGACTCGCTGGCCAGCACTCTTCAAGAGCGGGTGGTGGATGAAGTGATTTTCGCAGTAGATATGCAGATGCTGGCGAGACTGGAGCCGGTGATTCGTCACTGTGGCGACGTCGGAATCAGGACCCGGGTACAGCTGGAATTCCTGCCGACGACGTACTCGCGAATTTATTTGGAAAAGTTTCGCCAAGTGCAATTGCTCAGCCTGTCCAGCGCGCCAGACAGCGAATTGCGACTGTTCTTCAAGCGGGTGTTCGATGTTGTGCTTTCAGGAGTTTCACTGATCGTATTGTCGCCGCTTCTGGCGTGCATCGCTGCGATGATCAGGACAACTTCGCCGGGCCCGGTACTCTTCCAGCAAACGCGCTGCGGACTGGGCGGAAGGCGCTTCACCTTGTACAAGTTCCGCTCTATGATCAACAACGCGGAGCAGATGCGTGCCGAGCTGCATCAACTGAACGAGCTCGACGGTCCTGTGTTTAAAATGAGCGACGATCCGCGCATCACGCCGGTGGGACGAGGACTACGCCGCTTCAGCCTCGATGAGTTGCCACAGCTGTGGAACATTCTGCGTGGCGACATGTCGTTTATCGGCCCTCGGCCAGCGGTTCCCGAGGAAGTTGACCAGTACGAGGACTGGCAGCGCCGGCGGCTGCGCATGCGTCCCGGCTTGACCTGCACGTGGGTGCTGGAAGGTCGCAACCATCTGGACTTTAACCGCTGGATGCAGCTTGATCTCACCTATATTGACAATTGGTCGCTGTGGCTCGACACGAAGATTTTCCTGCGCACCATCCCCATTGTTCTTTCTGGTCGCGGGGCATACTAGAGGCTGTGAAAGCACAGTCGGGCCGCGCTCCAACACGGACCCGAACCTGAGCGCGGCCCTGGGTCCGCCAGTCACTGATGGTCTCGGTTACGATTGTCACTTGGAACTCGGCACAGTATCTCGATGAGTGCCTCGCGTCGCTCGAGCGGCAAGATTACCGAGGCCTCGAGGTGATCTTCGTAGACAATGCTTCCAGTGACGATACGCAGGCACTGCTGCGTCAAGTCCAGTCGCGCTGGCGCGTATTCTACAATGATAGCAATGTGGGTTTTGCCGCCGGTCAAAACCAGGCGATACGGGCCTCGATGGGGGAGTGGGTACTCTGCCTCAACCCCGACGTCATGCTCAGCCCGGATTTCGTGAGCCAATTGGTGGCTGCCGGCGAGGGACACCCCGAGGCTGGAAGCATTTGCGGAAAGCTGCTTCGGTGGGACCCTGTGGCGGAGCGGCGCAAGACGAACGTCATCGATTCCGCGGGAATCTATTTCACACGCAACATGCGACATCTCGACTGCGGCGCCGAAGAGCGCGCCAAA
>CAZDYZ010000496.1:0-2474 GCA_964509525.1 uncultured Acidobacteriaceae bacterium | reverse complement strand
GGTATTTCATCGACATGATGGAGCACTCGATGTGCCAACCGGGTCGGCCCGGGCCGATCTCTGTCTCCCAAAATGCTTCGCCGGGCTTTGGCGCTTTCCACAGCGCGAAATCGCGGGCATTGTCCTTGTCGTATTCGTCCACGTCTACACGTGCACCGTCGGTCATGCCAGCAAAGTCCTTCTTGGAAAGCTTGCCGTAGTCGGGAAACTTCGCAATCCGAAAGTAGTACGACCCGTCTTCAGTTCGATAGGCGAAGCCCTTTTCCTCAAGTAGCTTGATGAAATGCGCCATCTCCTGGATATAGTCCGTAGCGCTGACCAGTAATTCAGGATGCTCGATGTTCAGGGCATTGGCGTCTTCCAGAAAGGCTTGCTTGTACTTTTTGGTGTATTCGTGCACAGATACTCCGTCCCGTGCCGCGTTGCGGATGATTTTGTCATCCACATCAGTGATATTCATTACATGCTTCAGGCGGTAGCCGCTCTGCTTCAGGAAGCGCCGCAGCGTATCCACAACGATAAACGTACGGAAGTTACCGATGTGTCCGTAGTCATAAACTGTAGGTCCGCAAGCGTACATGCGGACCAGGTTGTCTTCCAACGGGTGAAATTCCTCGACTTCGGCGGACAACGTATTGAAGAGGTGAAACGGCATAGAGGGTTCGCGCTATGTGGAGAATCATCGATTGTAGGAGGCTGCGAGAAACGGGGTCAACCGGCCTGAGAAAGCTACGCGGAAAACGCTGAGCGGGCGGCGCCAGTGACCCTTTACACTAGAGAAAGGATCACACCACGTCAGCCGTCGGCGCGTAGGGCTGCGCCGTTATTTGTGGAAGAAAGTTGCCTCTAGATTAACGTTGCCAGCACCGCGACCTCCCTAAGCTCTGCAAAGCATTTCAAGCAAGGTTGAACGGATGTGCTCGAAGAAGTCGACTCATCGAGAAGCGATCGGATTGCTGGTCGGCTACGGGTTTCTCGACAAACACGTTCACACCTTCGGATGCCGTTTGCCCAGCTACCAGGGTATTCAGGATGATCTATTCGAAGGTCTTTGGTTCAAGAAATGCAGAGGTTATTCCTCCCGTACGGGCGTCGCTTCTGCTTGTTCGCCTGCAGACGCCGATCCATTTGCGGGGGGTTACGCTACACACGCAAGTCAGCTATAATGTTGACGATACGGTCGTGAAGCCTTGCACGATGAACTCGCATCACCTCGCGAGTGCCGCTCTTAAGACGGCGTTGGGCATCTGTGTGCGCGGCGCCTGGTCACGGCCCATTTCCTTACGCGCGGACGTCAAGCTCGCTCCGTCCAAGGTGCGCCCCAATCTCTTCTCGGGAGACTAGTCCTTCATCCTCCCATCTGTAGCCGCGCTTTCCAGTCCAACCAGATTGTATGCGCGGCGCGACATAGCTCCGGTACATAACCCGTACCGCAAGCCCTTAGAGGACAAAAACCATGACCGCCAATATTCTGACTCTAGCCACTGGTCCAAACATTAGAACCGCGCTGCCGGGCCCAAACGCTCGTCGCATTCTCGAAGCTGATCAACGCTACATTTCGCCGTCCTACACTCGTTCGTACCCCTTGGTTGCGAAGCGCGGACGAGGCGTGATCGTAGAGGATGCCGATGGTAACGAGTTCCTCGATTTTTCTGCCGGGATTGCTGTCGTCTCGACTGGCCATTGCCACCCAGAAGTCGTCGCTGCTATCCAGAAGCAGGCCGCCGAACTGATTCACATGTCAGGTACGGACTTCTATTACCAAGGTATGGTCACTTTGGCCGAGCGCTTGTCACAGGTCGCTCCGATGAAAGGACCGCACAAGATTTACTACGGCAACTCTGGCACCGAGGCAATTGAAGCTGCGCTGAAAATGGCACGCTATCACACCGGACGGCAGAACATCATTGCGTTCTACGGAGCATTTCACGGACGAACCATGGGCGCGTTATCGCTAACGGCCTCCAAGCCGCAGCAGCGCCGTCGCTTTGCGCCTCTGCTGCCGGGCGTAACCCACGTTCCCTATCCAGATGTATATCGTGGATGCGAGGGCGGTAGCGAGGATAGGGAAGCTTTCGCGCTGGGGTGCGCACGCTTTATTGAAGAAAAACTGTTCAAGACGACGCTACCACCTGAGGAGGTAGCTGCAATCTTCGTCGAGCCCATTCAGGGTGAAGGCGGATACGTTGTGCCTCCTCCAGAGTACTTCCAGCGAATAAAGAAGCTGGCCGACAAGTACGGTCTGCTGCTCATCGACGATGAAGTGCAATCAGGCATGGGCAGGACTGGAAAATGGTTTGCAATCGAACACTGGGGGGTCGAGCCCGACATACTGTGCGCCGCAAAGGCTTTAGGATCAGGCCTGCCCCTGGGAGCAGCGATTGCCAAGGCAAAAATCATGGATTGGGTTCCAGGTTCGCACGCCAGCACGTTCGGGGGTAACCCCCTGTCCTGTGTTGCCGGGAGCGCAGTCA
>CAZDYZ010000495.1:0-4102 GCA_964509525.1 uncultured Acidobacteriaceae bacterium | reverse complement strand
ACTCGGAAGATGGTTGACCTGCCTCAGAACTGCTGAGTGATTGTCTGCCCTCTCGGTGGACTTTGGAATTAGCGATGGATCTCCATTACACTACCGATTATCGAATGCCACGACACTACCTTGGGGCACCGCTTGAAACCGGGTAGCACTCGCATACACGATCGCTGGCTGGCTTGATTGGAAAGCTGACGTTTGTTCGAACTTGCTCGCAGCGACGAATGCGTTGGAGTTGCTGTTTTCATGGGTAAAACGCGGGGCTAGTAATTCCTTCGATGATCAGCAAAGTTGAGCCCCGTCGATGTTTGGAGTAGGACTGTGAAGCCGAGAGCGTTAGCCTGCATCCGTTGTCTGGGCTGCGCCGTAGCTACATTTGCGTTGTTTTCGGCTTGGGCACTCGCCGAGACCAACGCCGAAGAAGAGGCTCCACAAACAACCCCCACCGCGTCGGACCAGCAGCAAGGTCCACTGGCCACTTTCCGGGCGTATTCCGACCTGGTTCTTATTCCGGTGACGGTCACGGATACGATGAACCGGTTCGTTCTTGGGCTGCAAAAAGAAGACTTCCATCTGTTCGAAGACGGCGTGGAGCAGAACTTAGCACACTTCTCCGGCGAGGATGCCCCTCTTTCGATTGGGGTGTTGTTCGATGAGAGCGGAAGCATGGACTATAAGATTCGGACTTCTCGCGATGCTGCCACACAGTTGCTGAACATGTTGAACAAAGAGGATGAGGCGTTTCTGGTGGAGTTCGCAGACCTTGCGAAGATATCGATCGGCTTCACGGGCCATACGGAGGAAATTCAAAGTGCTCTGAGAAGCGCTCGGGCGGGAGGTCTGACCGCAATGCTTGATGCCATTGACGCCGGACTACTCGAGATGAAAAAGGCTAAGAATTCCCGGAAGGCAATCGTGATCGTTTCTGATGGCGGGGATAACCAGAGTCATTACACACCCGCCGAGATCGAGGCGCTTGTTCGCGAAGCGGACGTGCAAATCTATGCCATGGGTGTTTTCGAACCGGTTTTTTCTTTCCGGCTCACCCCTGAGGAAATCTCCGGTCCGCGTTTGCTGTCCGAGATTGCAGAACAAACAGGTGGGCGGGCCTTCGCAGCGGCGGCCCCGGGCGATATGACCAGCGTAGCGACCCGGATTGGAGTCGAATTGCGCAACCAGTACGTCCTCGGCTACTACCCCAGGAATAAAGCCAGGGATGGAAAATACCGAAAGGTGGAGGTAAAGGTAGCGCAGCCCTCCGGTCTTGGTTCTCCCCTCAAGGTGCACTGGCGACTCGGGTATTACGCCCCCGCTCAGTGACTTGCGTGTGACTAGCGGTGCCCACCCACGTGCACTCCAACCCGTGAAACAGGCTGGCTCGGTATCGGGTGCGGGGAGGAAACAGGGTGCACCGGTATCGGGTGCGGAGCAGGAGACCGCGGAGGTGAAAACGGCCACCCTGCAGGGTGGGGTGGTATACCAAGAGGCGTTGGAAATCCACCCACAACCAGTCCGACAAACAAAGGTAAGTAAGTGTAGCCGGGCAAGTAGGTGGAGTAGAACCCTGGCTGATACGTGGGTAAGGAACTGTACGTGCTTGACAGAATCGGCCCGAGGGAAGGAAGACCGAGCATCGGATAGTTAGTGAAATTGTCGAAGCCCGAATTCGAGCTATTCATCGAAGCGGGGTCCTGGATGTTCGCCGCGATCGCATTGTCGGCGGAAATCGATTGTTGCCGGCCTTCGGCCCAGGTGCTAAGCGCATCGCGGGGCTGGTCGGGCAATCGTTCCGGGACAAGCACCTCGGCAAATGGGAGATACATGCCATGGCCAACCGATAGTGCTACCTTATTGTCGTTTGTGGATACTTCTGCCTTACCTTGGAATACGCACAAGCGCGGCGGATTGGAATCGATTCGGTAGACGCCCGGCTCGAGGAAGTGTATGCCCCAATTCCTGTAGATCAACGTCACCGATGTACCAGAGTTTGGCTCCGCCGCATCCACAATAGCCGACCCTGTCAGCACTTCGACACGGGTATCCGAGAGCTCGTTTGCCACCATGCGAATCGTCGTCTTCTCGCCTATGCGGAGGAAAACACCAGGCGTAAGCAGCACCTCCGCACGGCCTTCGGCAGTGCGTAGTTCCACGCCTTTTGGCACACTTGCAAATCTCCCCGGACTAGCTTGCACCGGCTCGTCGCCCAGGTAAACAGACCCTTCAAAAAAATTGATTATCCCAGAACGAGTGGAGATTACCGCTTGCCCGTTAGCAGGAGGCGTCAGCAGGGTGAGTACAACAAGGATCCAAAACGCAGACGCGCGACCGTAAAACATAACACGGCCCCTCACAACTATCTGCCCATCCGCAGCTCCCGTCAAGTTGAAAAAAGCATGGACCTAACGGACATAGATGGCAGTCGATTTAGCCGAGGGTGGTCCCGACCGAGATCTCCTCAACATGGCGGGCAACGGGGTCGCAACGCGACGTGGAAGCGACTAGCTGGGAGCAGTCGCGCGGGTCCCCACCCCACACACGTGCGGCATGAAATTGCGAAAAGCCGGGTTGGACCTGGTCGGTTTCGAACCACAGGGACGTTCAATCTACTGATTCTAAAGATTGAGCAACAGCTCCTTTGTACGGCTCGGCGCCCAAGTTGGCCCAATCTTTTGTCCAGTGATTCTTCGAAACATCCAAGGATCTATTGGCTGAAGACATGGCCCAACTCGCCATTCGAAACCTTGGCCGTGACGGAAGCGTGCACAGGCTATATGTGGGGTTGATGAAGATTGAGGACGACCTGCTCGCCGCGAATTTTACCTTGTCGGGGTTTTGAGCGGATTCACTCGCAAAAGCGGACTTTACACTCTGGCGGCCGAACTCTGCCGAACGGAAAGATACCGGCTGCTGTTGCAGCACGTCTATAGACTCAGGTGTTCCAACACGATTCAAGATCAAAGAATACGTATTAGCCGAGAAAATATTGCTCCCACTTTTTTCTGTGGTTAGCTTTGCAAACGCGAATCACGCCCAGCTAACAGAAGGTTTGGGGACGGCAGCGGGCAGGCACTCGTCGGTACACTCAAGCGGTCTTTTGTTGCTGGTTCGACCCGTAGCGACTAATTTGGCAAAACTCTTTTAAACGGAGAAAGCTACCGTTTCGGCAAACGTAATCGCAGGGGCACCGGCGCACTTCCACTTTCAAAACAAGTTCAGCACGACGTTGATTTGGGTTGGTGCCGCCTGAGCTGCATTAAGCGCTACTGGGACATACCCGACTCAGCGTGCGACACTAGGATGAATAGCGACGCTCCATAACGTAGTACTGGTTGCATCTCATCTGCGAGCACATCCGGTTCATAAATTTCCAAATAATTGACATGGTGACCGGCATCGTTCGGCTGCATCCCTTTATCGATTGATTTTCTCAAAGCGAGTGGAGGATTACCCGCAGCGCCCAGCCCTGCGCTGCAGGTTTCATGTTCGGCAGCGCAACGCATTTGCAGACCAGTGGTAATCCGTCCGCTATAACTCATCACAAAACTGGTGTCGCCATGTTGCGTCTCTGTGCCTGCATGGAGATCGTCGTTCTCAAGTACAAACCGGTGTCCCAGGAGGCGCATCGTTTGGTCGACGATTGTTTGCCGGGTACTCGCACCCTCATGGTGCGCGAGCTTGCCCTGGTCGTTAATGTTGAGAGCAACTCCCACCGTCAGAGAGATGAACTGATTGGGAAAGTCGGCGGAATACACCTGGAAGACTTTCTGCCATGCCTGGATATATTTGCGCGGCGTATACGAGTTAGTTCGCCACTTCTTCGGATCCTTTGGCAACGTCATTTCTGCAGTAACCGATGTCGGTCCGTCAGCTGCGATCATCCTAAAGGCAGGAGACTTTCCGTAGCGGTCGCTCAGTTGCTTCAGGAACTCGAACCAACGATTAAGGTAGACCGTGTCCCATGGCATCGGAAGGCTGAGAATTTTGCCTCGGTCAGGTCCATATTGTACCGGGAATTGTTCGGTCTTCGCGCCTTCCAAGGCCCATGCGGGCGAAAAAAAGCCGGCGTAGACGCAGAGTTGTATCCATTTCTTTGATGATTCGGCAGCGG
>CAZDYZ010000494.1:0-2344 GCA_964509525.1 uncultured Acidobacteriaceae bacterium | reverse complement strand
TCCGACAAAAGCAGCGACAAACTGCTCACGACCAATCAGGGCGGGGGCTGGCAAGTGATCGACTGGTCCCCTGATGACCGCACCCTGCTGGTGGTGGAGTTTGTTTCCATCAACGAGAGTTATCTGTGGCTGGTGGATGTCGCCAGCGGCGAGAAAAAGGAGTTGACGCCGCACGGTGGCGAGAAAGTCTTCTATTCCCCAGTCGGATTCAGCAGCGATGGCAAAGGTATTTACGTCGTAACCGATAAAACCAGCGAGTTTCAGCGGCTGGCGTACATGGACCTCGGGAGCAAGACGCTGAAATTCCTGACCAGCTATTCCTGGGATGTCGAAGACGGCACGCGCCTTTCGCCGAACCGGCAGATGGTGGCTTTTGCCGTGAACGAAAACGGCCTCAGCAGCCTGCACGTGCTGGATGTCGGCACCGGCAAGGAACGGGCAATGCCCAGGGTGCCTGCCGGGGTGATTAATGACTTGAAGTGGCATCAGAACAATCGCGACCTGGCCTTCAGCCTGAACTCGGCGCAGTCGCCTAAGGACGTGTACTCGGTTGACGTGCAGAAGGGGAAGCTGGAGCGCTGGACGGCAAGCGAGATCGGGGGTTTGAATGCGAGGAGTTTTGTTGAGCCGCAGCTCGTGACGTGGAAAAGCTTCGACGGTCGCGAGATTTCCGGCTGGCTGTATCTGCCCAAGACAAAGCCGGCCTCGGAACGGTACCCCGTGGCGATCGTGATCCACGGCGGACCGGAAGGCCAGTCGCGACCAATCTTTATGGGCCGCAACAACTACTATCTCAACGAAATGGGAGTAGCGTTGATTTATCCCAATGTGCGGGGCTCGACCGGCTATGGCAGGACCTTTACGCAGCTTGACAACGGTTTCCTGCGCGAGGGCACATACAAGGACATTGGGCTGCTCTTTGACTGGATTGCATCGCAACCGGAGCTTGACGCCCGGCGTGTAATGGTCACCGGCGGCAGCTACGGCGGACATATGACGCTAGCCGTGGCCACCCGCTACGACGACAAGTTGGCCTGCTCTGTGGATGTGGTCGGCATGTCGAACCTGGTGACCTTCCTTGAGCACACGGAGGCCTACCGCCGCGATCTGCGCCGGGCGGAATACGGCGACGAGCGTGATCCTAAGATGCGCACCTATCTGGAGAGCATCGCTCCCATGAACCATGTGAACGCTATCACCAAGCCGATGATGATTGTCGCAGGCGCCAACGATCCGCGTGTACCCAAGAGCGAGGCTGATCAGATGGTCGCGGCGCTCGAGAAGCGGGGTACGACGGTGTGGTATCTGGCCGCCCGGGACGAAGGTCATGGCTTCGCGAAGAAGAAAAACGCCGATTTTCAGTTTTATACGACGGTGCTGTTTATGCAGAAGTTTTTGCTGGGACAGTGAAGCTCGGCAGGAGGGAACTTACTTCAAGGTTAGAGCCAATGGCACTTCCGCTCAGTTACAACGTTCGCAATCTTCGCCAGCGCTGGAAGGTCACGCTTCTGGCCATCATCGGCATCGCGCTGGTGGTGGCCGTCTTCGTCGCTCTGCTGGCCATGGAGACCGGCTTCCGGATCGCCCTGCGCGATACCGGCTCGCCACTGAACGGCATCGTTACACAGCGCGGCTCCATGTCGGAGCTGACCTCGTGGATGCAAATCGGCGATGCCAACGTCATCGCGGTTGATCCCCGCGTGATGCGAGACAGCGAGGGCAAATCTATGGCCTCCTGCGAGGTCGTCATCATCACCACCCGGCCTCGCAAGTCGGACAACCAGCCCGCCAACATTACGTTTCGCGGCGTCTCGCCCATGGCGTTCAAGGTGCGCAACAACGTCAAGGTCGTGGCAGGGCGCAGCTTTACAACCGGGCTGTACGAGGTCATCGTTGGCAAGAAGATTGCCGACCGTGTGAGCGGACTTGATATCGGCTCGGTCCTTAACATACAGAAGAAGGAATGGAAGGTGGTGGGCCTGTTCACCGCCGACGGCAGCTCGTTCGAGAGCGAAATCTGGGGCGATTACGACGCCATGGCGCCCGCCATCCACCGCAACGGCGGCTGCGAGTCGCTCACCCTCCGGCTCACCACTCCGAGCGTGCTAGGCGGCTTCGATAAGGACATACGCGCTAACCCGCGGGTGCAATTAGAGATGGATTCGGAGCCGAAATACTACGAGAACCTGGCCGGCCCCACCGCGTCGGCGCTGCTGGGGCTGGCAGCGTTTGTGGCCGTCATTATGGGTATTGGCGCAATATTTGGCGCGATGAACACCATGTACGCAATCGTCGCTCAGCGCACGCGTGAAATTGGTACTTTGCGCGCCCTGGGCTTCTCGCG
>CAZDYZ010000493.1:0-8005 GCA_964509525.1 uncultured Acidobacteriaceae bacterium | reverse complement strand
TTCGTCGAGAGGCCATGCGGAGAAAGCTTGGCCAGGACATCGGCCCTTCTCGATCCCTTAAGTGCAGCTCGGACCTGATCCGCAGTAACTGCGTCGCGTTTGTGAGAAGCAGATGCAGCCCCACTACGTCCAATCGCACCGGCTTTGCGCTGCCCGGGAAGAAGAGAGGTTTCCGGCACCCAGGGAACAAATAAGATCCTTGCGTCTTAACTAAAAGCCTGCAGCCGAGAGCCAACCCGAATCCACCCTCTCGCCTTGACAATCAACATGGTATGACTCTTCTCTCCCACCTGCGTCACCAGTTCGACTATGAGTTCTGGGCGAACCGCCAGGTGCTTCGCTCACTTACGTCGTTGTCGGAGCCGCCGCCGCCGACGATCAAACTGCTGAACCACGTCATCGCCGCGCAGTGGCTATGGTTGGACCGTCTGCAGCAAAACCGGCAACGTATCGCGGTGTGGCCGCAGCTTTCCCTGGCGGAGTGCCGCACACATCTGCACGAGCTGGAAAGCGCGTGGCAGAGTTACCTCGGCGGGCTGTCGGAAGACGAGCTGGCTTCACGCTGCAGCTACACGAATTCCAAAGGTGAAGTGTGGGAAAACAAGGTGTTGGACATTCTCAGTCACTTGTTGCTGCATTCGGCCTATCATCGCGGCCAAATCGCACTGGAGGTTCGCCGCTCAGGGAATACGCCCGCCTACACGGACTACATTCATGCGGTCCGTCAAGGATTACTCACATAGCTGGCTCGCTCGGGGGGTGGCTTTGCCGGTATCTTGGTGGGCAATCGGCTCGGGGGTGTCTGCTTTAACAAGGAATCAAGCGGCCTTCTAGGTCCGCGGAATTGGGTGTAACATCTACGAGGGTAGATGCGATGTGTAGTAACTTCGGTCTTAACCTGCACCCCGATAGAGCACCTGCCGCGGTGGAATCGCAGTGGCGGTCCGCTTTCCTTTGGATATTTGCTTTTCTCCGCCGAAAATTTCTCCGCGTGAGGGGTTGACCTGCCCACTAGCCTAGCAGCCGGGCTGCTTCCTTGGCGAAATATGTCAGCACGACCGACGCGCCGGCACGCTGAATGCACAGCAGCGATTCCATCATGACCCGCTCGTAGTCGATCCAGCCATTGAGGGCGGCGGCTTTGATCATTGCGTACTCGCCGCTGACTTGGTAGGCGGCGAGCGGCATGTCGAATCGCAGGCGGGCCTCGTGAAGCACGTCGAGGTACGGCAAGGCCGGCTTCACCATGATCATGTCGGCGCCTTCCTCGAGGTCGAGGTCGATCTCGTGCATGGCTTCGCGCAGGTTGGCGGGGTCCATCTGATAAGAGCGGCGATCGCCGAAATGAGGCGCCGAGTCAGCTGCCTCGCGGAATGGCCCATAAAATCCGCTGGCAAACTTCGCAGCATAGGAAAGAATGGGAGTGTTCTGGAACCCGGCCTCATCGAGCGCCGTCCGAATGGCGCCCACACGGCCGTCCATCATATCGGAGGGCGCGATTATGTCCATGCCCGCTCGGGCCTGCGAAACTGCTGTCTTGGCTAGCAGCTCTAACGTCGGATCGTTCAGGATCTCGTAATTCTCGGCTGCCATGGCGGCGGTGACAGCCGACGGGGTAGCAAGGGCGGTGGCTGAAGCGCCGCCCCTCAAGTTCGGTGAGGGAATCGCAATGAGTCTCTTGCCTTGCGCCTCCAACTCGTGAATAAACTCGGCCACTTCCTTGCTTGTGTCCGCATCTTGGCCGGCCACAACGCCGCAGTGTCCGTGCGACATGTACTCGCACAGGCAGACGTCGCCCATCAGCAACAGGCCGGGCACTTCGCGCTTAATGGCGCGTGCCGCCTGCTGGACGATGCCGTTATCCGCCCAGGCGCCGGTGGCAACCTCGTCCTTCGCCTCCGGCAGGCCGAAGAGAATGACTCCGGGAATGCCCAGCGACTTGACTTCGGCGCATTCCTTCACCGTTTCGTCCACCGACATGTTGAAGACGCCAGGCATAGAACGCACTTCCTTGCGCACGCCTTCCCCAGGGCAGACGAAGAGAGGGTAGATGAAGCCTTCTGGGCTGAGGCGGGTTTCGCGGACGAACGAGCGCAACGCTTCGGTGCGACGCAGGCGGCGAGGTCGATCGGTTGGGAATGCCATAACGAAATTCTAGCACCGAGCGAAAAAGATCGGAGCAAGAGTGTGGGAACGTTCTATGCTTGACAGCAGCTCACAACATGTTATCGTTTCCACGGTTTACGACTCTAGTCACTGAGGGGGCTTCAATGGTTCTGCGCCAGCGTGATTTCCTCGTCATTCTTTTGCTTTCTTTTGTGCTCATAATTCTGGGTTGCTCACCCAAGGAAGGCCTCAAGGCTGTGGTTCCCATCCAACTCAGCGTCGGGGCCAACAACCAGTGTCTCCAGAATGGGGCGACAGGCACAGTTGACATGTATGCGGCGGGAGTCGCCTGGTCAGGTCCGAACGCAACCACATCCATAGAGGTACATCTGCCTGCGGGCTGTCCGTTTTCAAAATGCGACTTTGGTCCCAGCACAGGGTCGATATCTTCAGGGCCTGCATCGGGGGCCGTCGGAACCACGTATCCTTACAGTTCGATCTCGGTCGGGGGTAGTTCGTGCACGGTTGGTACCGACGGTTTGATCATGCGTTGATGCTTAGCCCATCAGGGCGCGGAATTGCGAAGTATGTTGTAGAGATTGGAAGTCCGGAGTGTCCCGTATGATCGTTCGTGAGTAGCCAGCATCCAGGGCTTTCTTCAGATAGCCAAGAGCTTGGTCCCTCTGGTCGAAATGGTTGTACACGATGGCAGCACGGAACAGCACCTCACCGTTGGTAGGGGCGAGATCCAAGGCCCTCTGCAGATAAACCAAAGCTCCTTGCATATCACCGACCATCGCCGAGTAGTCGGCCAGGTATGCGAGGGTTTCCGCGTCACGCAGATTAACCTGCAGCCTAGATAGCGCGATGGAGATCGCCTGCTGATACTTGGGGGCTGCCTGTGCTCGCCATTCGGGGCTCCAGTAAAGAGCGTCGCCGAGATTTCCCCAACTCATCCACTCGTTATCGTTAATCTTCAACCCCTGTTCGAGAGCTTTCACCGCTTCGGGAAAGCGGTGCATCAACGTATAGGCGTAACCCAGGTTATTGTAAGCACCAGCACTCGGACGAAGGTCAATCGACCGCTGGAAGGCATCGATGGCCTCTTGATAACGGCCTTCGGTAACATAGGCGCCGCCAAGAGTGAAGTACAGGTGGTAGTTATCTGGTGCGAGTTGGCTCGCCTTAAGCAGCATCGACGTGGCATCGGAATATCGCGCCTGTCGGTAGTAGAAGAGGCCCAGCCAGCTGTACACGCCCCAGTAGTTGGGGCGCAGGGAGATCGCCTTCTTATAGGTTGATTCCGCAGCGGAGAGGTTCCCGAGGTTAGTGTAGACATCGGCGAGACCGCGCCACGCTTCCTCACTTTCCCCATTTAGCTCCACGGCACGCTTGAATTCCTCAACTGCCTTATCGTACCTCCCGCTACCGTTAAGCACGTTGCCCAGGCACACGTGCCCTTCTGCCAACTCTGGATTCAGGGACAAGGCCCTTTCACAATTCTGAGAGGCGCTGACCACCCAATCATTCCCTCTCGAAAATTGTTCGAAGCCCGTCCAGTAAGCAGTTCCCAAAGCGGCGTAGGCCAGAGCGTAGTTCGAATCGGTTTTCAAGGCTCGTCGGAACTCCGCAATCGCATTATCAATATTTTCCGGCTTGTCGTATTCCTGGAGATAGCCGCGACCTCGTATATAGGCTTCGTAGGCTGCCGGCTGAGTATCGCGTCGCGCGAACAATGATTGCCGTTGTTCTGGCTCAATTCGCGCCGGCAGCATGTTCAGGGTTTCGCTGACGACCTTGTCTTGCAATCCGAACATGTCGCCCGCCTCGGCGGTGATCGTCCTCGCAGCGATCTGACGTTGCGTCTTTGAATCGACCAGGTTGCAGGTAATCCTGTACATCTGGCCTGACTGTTGAAGGCTACCCTCCAGGACCAGGTCGGTGCCGAATTCCCGCCGCGCATCCTCTGCGGTCTTAACTCCGCGAGTGCGCAGCTCCCGAGGAGAAACCACCTGAATCATATCGTTATTGCTGGCCTGAACGAGCTTGGCGGTCAGGGTCTCAGTAAGGCCGAGACCGAGCGCATTGGTCGCAGCATCTTGGTCAACCGAGTCGAACGGCAGCACCGCCATGATTCGTTGAGGCTCCGGGCGGGATGACCACCGCTTGACGAAATACCCAACTGCGATCCCCAGCAGCAGGATTGCGACTGCTATGAAGCTCATCCGCCGTCTTCGCGCCTTGGCGGCAGGCTTCAGGAAGCTTCTAGGCCAGGTGGATTCCGTCAGCGCCTCTGCTGTACTGGCCGCGGACAGATCGTCTAACAGTTCAGTTGCCGACGGATAGCGCTTTTTGGGGTCTCTCTCGAGACACTTGAGGATAACCCTTTCCAGAGCAAGCGATATTTCCGCTTTCCTGATGCGTGGAGCGGTCGGTAGTGAGTGCAGGATCGCATCCCATAGCATCTGCCCGCGCTGCGGGAACGGCTTTGAACCGGTCGCCAGTTCATAAAGCACGGCTCCAGCCGAGTAAATGTCGCAGCGGGTGTCTGGCTCTCGCCCTTCGAGTTGCTCTGGGGCCATGTATGCCAGAGTTCCGGCAGAGCTGGGCGCCTCCAAGGCAATTGCTGCGGTCTCGACGGTTCCGTCGCCATCCGACATGGCGAACAGCTGCGCGAGACCGAAATCGAGGATCTTGAGCACGCTGTCCCGATTGATCCGTAAATTGCCGGGCTTGAGGTCGCGATGGATGACGCCTTGCGCATGGGCTGCCGCCAATCCCCGAGCAAGCTGGATCCCGACCGAGATCACCTCGTTTTCCGGCAGATAGCCGCCTTGCAGCCGGCTGTCAAGCGACGTCCCGGGCACGTACTCCAATACGAGATAGTCCAGTCCCTGTTCGGAATGGAAGTCATACACCGCTTCTACGTTGGGGTGGTTGAGGCGACCGAGCATCAAAGCTTCATGGCGAAAGCGTCTTCGCGCTGACTCATCAACCAAAGTCTTGGGGTTGAGAACCTTTACTGCGACATCGCGCAGCAGCCGCTCGTCGCGCGCCCGGTACACGATGCCGAAGCCGCCGGCGCCAATCTCCTCGATCAGGCGGAAGTGGCCAAGAATATCTCCTGGACTAAGGGTTGGCGCTGCCATAGCCGAATCCTAGGCTGGTTCCCAGCAGTGGTCAACAGACGAGGACCATAGTGGCACCGGAATCAGTAACCTTGAAAAGTTATCTCCGCGGGGACGGGGCGTGTCCTGCTATGCCTCCGCCTTTGCTTGTCGACGGGACTGGGACCAGGACCAAAGGAGTACGGCCATGGCGGCACCGTTCGGCGTCAAGATTCTGCTGTTTTCATTCATAGCGCAGCGCGACGAGTGGATCCAGTCGTGCGGCACGCCGTGCAGGAAGGTAGCATGCGCCCAGAGCTATGAACGCCAGCAACATTGCTACCACAAAGAAGGTGGTTGGATCTGTGGCTGTAATGCCATAAAGCAGCGTGGTCATGA
Source organism: uncultured Acidobacteriaceae bacterium (assembly GCA_964509525.1). Classification (GTDB taxonomy): domain Bacteria; phylum Acidobacteriota; class Terriglobia; order Terriglobales; family Acidobacteriaceae; genus Bog-257. The sequence continues at coordinate 2,393 of CAZDYZ010000493.1, read as the reverse complement.
GTCGAGTTCCGGCAAAGGCTCCAGCGATGCCTAGAACCACTCCGAGTGCGGCGATGCGCGTGCCCTGGCCAAGTACAAGGCGTTGAATATCGCGGCGTTGAGCGCCAAGGGCCAAACGAACGCCGATCTCCGATGTGCGCACAGCGACGGAGTAAGAGATCACGCCATATACACCCACTGCTCCAAGTAGGACCGCAAGGCCAGCAAAAGCCGCAAACAGGAACATGATCGAGCGGGGCGCAGAAACGGACTTGCTTACGACACGACGCAATGTCTGCACCTCAGTCACCGGCACATTTGGATTCACACTTGCAACTATCTCGCGCAACCCTGCCCCAAGGCTTGCGGTATCCATCGCTCCCCGGATAACCAGGGTCATTTCAGTTGCCGGGTGGCGGTTTATCAGAACCGCATGGGCGCTATAAGGCTCATAAATAGCCCCATTGATCCACGAAGGAAGAGTTGAAGACAGACTGTCTTCATGAACATCGGCCACCACTCCAACGACCCTGCGCCACTCCTTTTTCCAAGCTGGTTTGATGTGTTTGCCGATTGGATCTTGTCCTGGCCAGAATTTGCGGGCGGTTGACGCCGTGATTAAGGCAACGGCCTCGGCTTGTAAGCTGCTATCAGAGTCAGTAAAGCCTCGACCTTGCAGCAGCGGGATCCGCATAACCGAGAGATAATCCGCAGTGATGACGCTGTCGAAGAGAAGGGGCGAGAGCTCTTGCCCGTGATTCTCCGGATAGCCCTCGAGATCCGCGGCAATGAACCCGACCCGCCCATTCAGGGGCAACGCGTTTACGAACGCTGCTCCGCGGACACCTGGCAACGCGCGCGTCCGATCGATCAAGGTGTTGAAGAAAGACTGGCAGCGACTGAAGTCGTCGCAGAAGACTTGATCTGGCGTGATTCGCGCGCTGACCACTGATTCCGGAGAGAAGCCTGGATCAACGTGGACCAACTGCCACAAGCTTCTTACTGTCAGTCCAGCCGCAGTCACTAGTACAACTGCAATTGCGATCTCACTGATTGCGAGTCCGGTGCGCAGTCGTTGACTGCTCGCCACGACGTTCTTTGATCCCATCTTTAGAAACTGCGAGAGATTCACTTTCGAAAGCTCAAGTGCCGGTACAACTCCGAACAGCACCCCAGCGAGGACCCCAATCCCCGCAGTAAACAGTAATACGGGAAGATCGATCGAGATATTCTCCAGACGCGGTATGTCATCCGGAGGCAAAATCGCCTTGAGCCAGGCGATCGCAACATATGCGAGCGCTAAACCTGCAGCTGAACCAGCGATTCCCAGCAGAATGCATTCGGTAAGCAGTTGCCGGCAGATGCGCCACCGGCCGGAACCGAGCGTCGCTCGCACGACCATCTCGCGTCGGCGCGTCGCGGCACGCGCAAGCAGCAGGTTCGCTACATTGGCACATGCAATCAACAGCACGAGAGCGATGGCTCCCAGAAGGATCAGCAACTTCGATTTGACATCGCCTACGATTTGCTGTTGCAGCGGAAGAACACTAACGGTTTTCCAGGTGTCGGGCGGCATCTTCCACGGGAACATGGTGACGATACGGCGTTGAAGTAGTTCGACTTCGGCGCGTGCGCTGTCGATTGAAACACCATCTCGCAAGCGCCCGACTATGGGGACCCACGGTCCGTCCCAATACGTAGCGGCGCGCGGATCAAGGTTCAAAGGGACCCAAACTTCTGTCTTCGAGGAAGGAAACTGAAAGTGAGCAGGCATCACTCCAACCACTTCATAGCTCATGCCCGCCAAGGCAATTCGACGGCCAATGACGTTGGGATCGGCTTTGAACTTGCGCTCCCAAAGCGAGTGACTGAGGATGACTTCGGTATGTTTGCCTGGCTGATCTTGCCCGGAAACGAACACTCTTCCTCGTTCCGGCAGAACGCCCAATACGGAAAAGAGCTCGGCGGAAACGGCGGTTCCATATAGTCTCTCGGGTTCGCCTTCACCCGTGAGATTGAAGTCAACCCGAGCATCACCCCATCCTGCCAGATAGGCGGCCACATCCATTGTCTGCATCGTTCTTCTCATCTCGACGAAGCCACCTTGGGGATAGTAATTGTCTTGACTAAGGCTGATGAGCCGATCGGGTCGAGCGAACGGCAAAGGACGGAGCAGAACAGCATTGACCAAGCTGAAGATCGCGCTATTGGCGCCGATGCCCAGAGCAAGAGTCACAATCACAACGAGTGCGAATCCCGGACTTTTGCGCAGCGACCGCACGGCGTAATGCACGTCAGCGGCAAGGGCCTCGAGCGATACCCAGCGCCAGGTGTCTCGGCTTCGCTCCTCGATCAGGGCCACGTTGCCGAACTCCCGCCGGGCTGTGAGAGCGGCTTGATCGGCGGACATCCCG
>CAZDYZ010000492.1:0-5282 GCA_964509525.1 uncultured Acidobacteriaceae bacterium | reverse complement strand
CCCAGCGGCGATCCTGCGTACTGGGATGAGAACAGTGGCGTGGGCTGCAGTGGTGCCGGTTGCCCGTCTGAGGGCTACGAGAACACCGTTGGAACGATTCCCTCGGAAGCGTTTACCCTGGGCACCACGTTCTGCGGGAATAACAACTCACCCGATTGCAGGCCGCCGACTCCTGAGCCCAGCAGCATTATGCTCTTTGGTTCCGGGGTCCTGGCGATTGCTGGAGTGCTGCGCCGCAAGCTGTTCTAGAGAGCGACATTCTCTTCACCCAATGTGGTTGACCGACGGTGGGGCATTTCGCCCTGAATGAATGCCCTACTGGAGCGACGGTTGTCGAAAAGTGATCTCGTTTCTGCTTTCGATTGTTACTGGGAAAAGCTGCCGTTGCGACGCCCGCTGGTGCAGGTGTTGTCAGCGTCTGTTCTCGGGTGCACCTAACTTAACTTAGTTTTCCGATCAGTGTCCTATAACTCTGTTCTTTCATGCTTCAAACCAGCGAAATTGACTGCATTTTCGCGCATCTCTGAAAGACAACCGGACTAGCAATTTGGCTGGCAGCATGACTCGTGGAAAGTGGCCCTTGCCCTCGCGGATTGGAATGATCAATCCGCCAGCCATCAAGGCCTGCGAGCTTCAGATGCAGCGCCTCCTGGCAGCGAGCCCAGCACCGTGGTACAGGGCCAGCAGAGCGCGCTGCGAGGTGTTCGCCCTGATGTCAGCGAGGGCGCGGACTTCTTACCGACCACAGGCAGCTTATGCTGCACCCGGGCTTGGCCACCTCGGTGTCGAACCAGGTCTGCTTAGGAGTGTGCGAGTATAGGAGCTTCAAGGCCGCGTTGCGAACCTGCGGAGTGTGCCAGGGTAGCTTCCGTTCGTTAAGCAGATACGGTAAGGGCGGATATGTTGAGGCCGAGTTGATTGGGTGTGTAGCTACGAATCGTCTCCGGTGAGTGGTTGCGCAGCCGGAGTTCTTCTTGCGTTGGCGAGTGCAGTTATGAACAACTCCTTTGGGTCCACGGACCTTACCCAATTAACACGCTGCAAACCTCTGCCGCTAGTGGCTTAGTGAAAATCTCCTTCTCACAAGTGATTCGTTCTGGTGCATTTCGGTTATGCTAGCGGCTGAGTTCGGGGAGCATTATGAATCGCGAACGGGTGCTGAAGATCTTGTTGGTGCTGGTGGGACTGGCACTCCTTTGGTGTATTTATCCGCTGGTCACGTCCTTGTGGCAGGGGAGAACCACCCAGATATCGACCGGCGACCAGATGATTCTTGGCATCTACTTCCCCATCGGAATATTCCTGCTCTTAGCCGTTCGTGACCTCGCAGCGAATCGTAGTTTGATTCTCTGTTTTGCGTGGTCGACGCTTGCTCACGATGCTGTTATGGTAGTGCAGGCTTTCCAAGGCGGGTCAGTACGCAAAGACCTGCCTCCCCTGAGCATCATTGCTGTCGTTTGTGTAGCCTTGCTCGTCTTGGCTCCAACAAAACAGTCTGGTAAGCAGTCAGCGGCAGCTCGAGCGTAATCCTATTGATAAGCGACAAGAGCTATTGCAGCTTAGCATACTGGATTTGGTCTGTTGATAACTGGGATGCCTTTCCATGTGGCGGAACATCGTTCTAACGATTCCCATCTTCTCACACAGATCGAGGCACAGCCTCCGGAAATGGCGATCGATGTTCTTGCTCTACATTCTGGTAGCATACGTGCTCTTGTTGGTTCTCATGCGCCTGTTCGAGCGCCGCATGATTTTCTTCCCCGATTATCCTGGCCGCCTCGAAGGGGATTGGCATCCACATACGCTTGGCCCTCAGGACATCTGGATTAGCGCTGCCGACGGCACCAGGCTGCATGCCTGGTGGGTTCCCAATGCAAACGCAAAATTCACTATCCTCGCATTCCATGGGAATGCCTCCAATATCGCCAACCGTGCTCCCATCTATCGGTTCTTGCGCGACACACCCGCAAACGTCTTCGCGTTGGAATATCGCGGCTACGGCCATAGCGAAGGCACGCCTTCCGAAGCCGGCCTTTACTTAGACGCCGCGGCGGCGTACGAGTACCTCGTTAACACCCGGCATCTCGATCCCAAGTCGATCGTTTCTTTCGGCCAATCCATCGGGACTGCCGTGGCGGCCGATCTCGCCGCGCACCACGAAGTAGGGGGCGTCATCCTCGAAGCGCCTTTCCCCTCCGCGTCGCGCGTGACCAGCAAGCTTTTTTGGTTTCTCCCCGGCCTGAGCCTGCTCGTGCATTCACAGTTCGACATGCAATCCAAACTAAAAGAAATTTCGGTCCCAATCCTGGTCGTGCACTGCACCCTGGACCCAGTCATGCCCTTTCAACTCGGCCAGGAGGTTTACAACTTGGCCTTAGCTCCCAAGTACTTTCTCCAAATCGGCGGCTATTGCCACGAAGAAGCCGCCCTTGTTGAGCCAGTTCATTACCGATCCGGCCTGCAAAGCTTCCTCGCGGCCCTGGCTCATCCTGATTGAGTTTCAGAGAACATCCAGACCTCAGTAGGGAGCGGTATAAGAAAACAGGAGACCTTTTGGATGGCTGATAACCTTATTCCATCACCCCGGTGCAAGCCCTGGATGCAATCCCGGCCGTGGCGGGATTTCGATGCTGATCCCGAAGCCGCAAAAGTGGAGGCTTCGGTTCCTGTCATTCCTCAATAGGCAGAGCGACTCGCGGCCCAAGGGCGCTTGACGACCTACTCCATCTCGCGCCTGTCGATTCGTTGCGTCTGAGGCTCGTGCATCCTCGATCGAGCTGGTGACACGGTCCGGGCACCGTTGACCTGTGCTCCGATGAGCGACACCAAACGAGACAAGCGCTGCTCTAATTCGTCAATCTTCTGTTTCTGCGTGGTAATAATGCTCGCCTCAGCCTCGACGCAGTGATGCTGCTTCTGCAACTCGTTAAGTAGCATCACGTTGAGATACTGATAGCGCACCGAGTAGGGCTTCCCATCTTTGTCGTAGGCCACCAATTCGGGGTAGGCCTTGGCCACCTCTTCCGCGATCAAACCATATTGCAGTGTCCGCTCGCCTTCGTCGTCCTCTGGTCGGTAGATAAAACTCACCGGGTGCAAGTTCATCAGCCTGCTGGTGCTGTCGCCTAGCTCGCGCACTTGCTCTGTGAAACGAACAGAGGAGGCCTGCGTTCGCGGTTGGCCGCTAGAGTTGATAAAGACGGGAATGCCACTGGGTACGGTAGCGTTACAAATGCCCGCGATGTAGGCTGCCGTCTGCTCCGAGCTGCCAATTCGGGTTGCATTCGATACAGTTCCAGAACCTGGTCCTTGATTGCCGATGTAACTGTTGCGGCCGCCCGTTGTGTTGTTCAATCCGGCTCTGTATCCGATAAACGTATTGGACGATCCGGTGTTGTTGTAGCCCGCCCCAGTGCCGGTAAAAGTGTTGGAAGATGCAGTAGTGTTGGAAACCCAGCTTGCACCCCGGTGAAGGTATTATTTGCGATCCCCCGTGGTGTTGAAAACACGAGCCTGGAAACCGCTGAAGGTATTATTCACTCCTTGTCCGGCAACATTGCTCGATCCTGTACTGACACCCCAAAAAACGTCTTGGTCAGCAGGACTGCCGATGCTCAGCACGGTACTCCCTTCGATTTCATAGGTCAGGGGCCGTGTTGATCGCGCCATTGACGTCGAGGGTTGCGGCTGCTGTCGTCGTTCCGACACCTATGTTCCTATTTGCATCCTGATAGATCGCAGAACTCAACAGGTAGTTGGGCGTAGCCCAATTGGGGATGTAATTCCTGGTACTGTCACAGCCGCTTATCGTTGCAGGGAGGTGCCGGTACCGGGGAGCTGTTTGGTCGTGAATTGCTGGATGGGGTGGTGGCGGTCTGCTGGGCGGGCGGGGCGAATCGAAGCCAACAGAAGGATTGTCAGGGTAACAACGATGCTAACCTGGCGCATCCGGCGCGCTCCTTTTGTGGGGAAACTCAGATAGGATTGCTTTTGGTGCGGCTTGGGTCGGCATCACGATTCCTACCGTTCGCCGCTGTCAGTTTCGTACCAAGTCGGGTATCGCTACAAGTGAACTTGCGCCTGAGCCGTTGCCTTTTGCGATGGACATAAGCTGGAGTGGCTCCGTCAGCGGGTCTGCAGGCGCGGACTCTGGCTATGGGGAGAAAGTGAAAATGAAGGGCATCTTCGCAGTTCTGCAGGTTGCCGCCTTGATCGTCTGTGCCATCGCAACAACCACCTCAGCAAAGCTTACCGTTATAAGCCGAACGCAGCTTTGTGTAACGGAGGGTGCGATCGAGGAAGCCTCCGGCCATCGCCTGCTGGTCGACGTTCCCAAGATGCGCGCCTTCGTTGCCATGCCGACCGCGCAAGATGCGGAGGCGCGTTTCACCTATCTAGGTCCCACTTCTCAGGAAACACGCTTAGGATCGGGCGAGTCGCGCCGCCAGTTTGGTCTCAAGTTGCGGGCCGAGGACCCCTGCAACCTGGTATATGCCATGTGGCGCATCGAACCGGAGCCGAAGCTGGTTGTTTCAGTAAAACGTAATCCAGGAATGCACAGCAGCGCCGAGTGCGGGAATCACGGCTATACCAACGTTAAGCCTAGCCGGGGCTCACCCGTGCCACTGTTGAGGCCCGGTGACTCACACACCCTGCGTGCCACCATGCATGGTTCCGAGATTACTGTGTGGGCGGATGGCAAAGCGGTTTGGGAAGGAAGCGTAGCGCCGGAAGCACTGCGTTTCGATGGCCCTGTGGGCATGCGCTCCGATAACGTCCGCTTGCAGATCGAACTGATGGCCTCTCCGCCCGATTTTCCGCAACCAGAGACCAAGCCACTGCCTTGCCGCGCTGAGCCTGAGTAACGCGCCGTGGCTGCCCCATCCCCATCCTCTCGGTAACAGGATGAGTAATTGAAGATTGTGAACAGAAGCTACGAGAATACAATCATTACCATCCTTGAAATCAAGAGACCACTTTGCATGAAGCTTCTTGCACCAATCTTCCTACCCATCCTGGCGCTCCTCGTCACTCTGACTGTGCGGACCGCCGCGCAGTCTGCTCCTGCCGACGATACCTCACCTGTTGATCCCGGCCCGGCCTATGGGGCACAACTGGAGGGCTTCGTCGATCCCTGGACGGCTGTGCAATACCACTTCCGCTCGCAGGGCCAGGCGCTTGAGATGTCCTACATGGACGTAAGATCGGCGCGGCCTAACGGCCGGGTCGCGGTACTGCTGCACGGCAAGAATTTCTGCGCCGCCACCTGGGAAGAGACCATC
>CAZDYZ010000491.1:0-6292 GCA_964509525.1 uncultured Acidobacteriaceae bacterium | reverse complement strand
CGTTCGCGGAACAAGCAGCGGAACTGGTGACCAACTATGGTGGGTCGCTCTCCGGAGAACACGGCGATGGTCAGTCGCGTGGTGAACTGCTGCCCATCATGTTCGGTAACGAGATCATGAACGCCTTCCGGGAATACAAGAACATCTGGGACCCGGAGGCGAAGATGAATCCCGGAAAGGTTATCGACGCCAATGCGCTTGACTCCGACCTTCGGCTGGGCGCGGACTATCATCCCTGGGAGCCAAAAACCCACTTCCGCTTCCCTGACGACAATGGCAGTCTTGCGCGAGCCACTCTGCGCTGCGTCGGCGTGGGAAAATGTCGTCGAGAAAACTCGGACCTTGCCGACAACCAGACAATGTGCCCCAGCTACATGGCCACGCGCGAGGAGATCCACAGCACGCGCGGACGCGCCCACCTGCTTTGGGAGATGTTGCAAGGCTCACCCATCAACAAAGGCTGGCGTGACGAGCATGTGAAGGAGGCACTCGACTTGTGCCTTTCCTGCAAGGGCTGCAAGGGCGACTGCCCGGTGAACGTAGACATCGCGACCTATAAGGCCGAATTTCTCTCCCATTATTGGGAGGGACGCCTCCGGCCGCCTCATGCCTACGCCTTTGGCCACATTGACAAGTTGGCGCGATTGGCGTGCCTGCAGCCGGGGTTGGTAAACCTGCTCGCATCCTCCCCGGGAACAGGGAGGCTGATGAAGACCGTTGTAGGAATAGCGCCGCAGCGCTTGATTCCGCAATTTGCTCCGGAACCGTTCAAGGCATGGTTCCGCAAGCGGCCAAAGAACCAGATGCGACCCAAAGTTCTGCTGTTTGCCGACACCTTTAACAACTACTTTCTCCCGCAGACCGCGCGTGCTGCCGTTGAGGTACTCGAACATGCGGGCTACCAGGTGTTGGTTCCAATGGAGCATGCCTGCTGCGGACGTCCTTTGTATGATCACGGATTTCTCGACGAGGCAAAGCAGTACCTTCGCCATATGATGCGGATCCTGTCTCCCTATCTGGAGCAGGGGATTCCCATTGTGCTGCTGGAGCCGAGTTGCTGGTCAGTGTTGCGTGACGAGATCAACGGACTGTTTCCCGAGTGCCCGGAAACCCATAAGCTTATGAAGAACAGCTTCCTGCTGAGCGAATTCCTGGTTCAGCACGCAAAGTATGATCCCCCCCGGTTGCATCGCGACGCGGTCCTGCATGGGCACTGTCATCACAAAGCCATCATTCGCGGTGCAGAGCACGAAAGGAAACTCCTGGAGCAGATGCAAATGAACGTACATCTGCTCACTGATGGATGTTGTGGAATGGCGGGAGCGTTCGGGTTTGAAGAGGCCAAGTACGACATTTCACTCAGAATAGGCGAGCAAGCCCTCCTGCCGGCAGTACGCAATGCGTCGCCCACAAGCTTCATTGTCGCCGATGGCTTCAGTTGTCGCGAGCAGATATCGCAATTGACCAACCGTCGCGCTCTCCATACGGCAGAAGTGTTGCAGCTGGCCTTGCATCAAGGGCCGGAAGGACCCCTTGGCGATCTTCCCGAGGCGGCTCTGGTGCGCGAACATGAGCAAGCATTGCGAAACTCCAAGGGAAGGACTTTGGCGGCACTGGGCGTTATCGCGGCTGGCGGACTCACCCTGGCGTGCATCCTGGGGAACCGACAGCGAAAAGTAGCAGTGCGCCTCTGATTGTCATCCTCCGTTCTGGCTCGGAGATCACGGACCATCTGGTTGGTTGGGCCAGCGCCTGATTACGCGAAGGCAAGACATCTCTTTGGCGCATTCCTTCTTGACTAAATTGGCACGAAAGGGGTACCTATGTGTTAACAGTTTGCTGCTGAGATAGTAATCGACCTCCTCGTGACCGATGATTCCATAGCTCCGGACGTCTTCGAGCATCTGCGGAAGGCGACCCTCCATGATCCGGCAGAGCTGACCAGCCTGTTCAGGGATTATCTTGCTGAAGCTCGTAAGACTCTTGCCCAGATGCGAAGTGCATTTGCCCAGGCAGAAGCAGAGCAAGTGCGCAGACAGGCGCACCACTTGCGGGGCAGCAGTCTGGTGATTGGAGCAACCATGGTGGCACGATGTTGCGCAGCCCTGGAAATGATGGACAGCGATTCCAAATTCCGAGATGCCGAACCGCTGCTGGACCAGACCTCGGCGGCTTTGGATGCGGTAGAGACCGCACTTGCCCACAGGCTTGGCCCGTCTGTGGTTCCGGTGGAGGGTTCAGCAGCGTAGCAAGACCAAGATCGCGAAGCGAGGGAATTACATTGGCCGCGCCCATAAAGGTCCTCATTGCTGACGATCACCCGGTAGTTCGTGTCGGTCTACGCAACATGTTGCAGTCTGATGGGCACATAAAGGTCGTCGCGGAAGCCAAGGACGGCATGGAAGCGCTTAACATGGTGCGCACACTGCGGCCCGATATCCTGCTTCTCGACCTTGCGATGCCGAAGATGCCGGGCATGGATGCTTTACGCGAGCTGACGAGTGAAACCACGACAACGCGCACCATCGTGTTGACCGGTCTCATTGACAAGCGGCAAATTCTGGAAGCTCTGCAACTCGGCGCCCGAGGTGTTGTCCTGAAGGATGCAGTCGTCGATCACCTTTCGGCAGCCGTTCGCGCCGTGATGCAGGGGCAGTACTGGCTGGAGGGTCGTCCGGTGCAGAACCTTGTCCAAGTGCTGCGCGACCTGACAGCGCAAACCGCCATGCCTCCGCAGAAAACCTTCGGGCTGACCGCGCGCGAGCTGGAGGTCGTCGGCCTGATTACGGAAGGCAGCACCAACAAACACATCGCGCAAACCTTCGGCATCAGCGAAGAAACCGTGAAGCGCCACCTGACCAATATCTTCAACAAGTTGGGAGTCGGCACCCGTCTCGAACTTGCGCTCTTCGCCTTGAACCATAATCTGCTGCCCCCGGCCCCGACCAACGTGCCCAGTTAGCAATTCCTGCCTGCCACCTCGGTCGCTCATTCTCTCCCCCAGTTACTTTTCAGCTTCCCCGACACCAGAAGGCACTTCCCTGCTCGAGCCCCGCCAGCTAAGGTGAAAGCGGAGGTAATTCCGGGATAGTTCGATGGATGAAGCACACAAGTGTGGTTCGGAGCTGAGTTCCGTTTCTCTGCTAAAAGCGGTCCTGTGCGCTGACTGCGAGTTCATCAGCAACAGCCCTGGCGAGCGGTGCCGGATCTGCGGCAGCCGCTCCCTGCTTAGCCTGGGGCGTGTACTCGGTGGAAGCATTGAAGGCGAACGCGCCGCTTTGGTGGAAGTGGATCCCGACAAACCTCGTTATGGATTCACCGTACTGGTAAACCCCGCTGCGACCAGAATCCTGCAGCAGCGCCGCCGGCGGAAGCCGACAGCCACCGGGTCGTGAACAAGCCGCGCAAGAGTGGTAATACTGCCTTAGGGTGACCCTTGAAATAAAACGGAGTTACGGAATCGATTGATCGCCCCGCACCGCAATCCCTTTCAGGATTCAACAGAATGAGGCGTTCCGTTCCCTAGGGTACACAAGAGAACGACCACTATCGTCGCGCCGCCCGGGGACGCGAACGGTACCACGCGGGTCCGCCCCAGTGGTACACGTCGCGTCTGCAATCTCCGGCAACCAAAGACATGGTTCAGCATGTACGAGAACATGACCTATAGCGCCCGGATGATTCTCCCAGTCGGCAGGGTCAGCTCTTAGGGGCCAACGGCGTTGGGCACCCCAATAAAGCCAAACAATCCATCCTTCTGATTGTTGTAGCCGGCGGTGAAATACAGTGCGTTGGTATTGATGTTCGGCCCGGCCGTGCGAAACTCCAGGGCCCACAGGAAAGGGTTGGTAATCGGTTTGCCGTCTTTCCCGTTCAGCGTGCCCAGGAAGTTGTTGTTGGAGGCATCGTAGGCCAGGATTTCACCGTTGCCAAACTGGCCAATCAGCAGGTCCCCTCCGAATTGGCCGAAGCTTTTCGGAGCCAGCGTGATGCCCCAGGGAGCATACAGCGAACCACTGGTGGCGATCCGTTGCATCAGGGTCCCGCTGGTGTCGTACTCATCCACAAAACCACCCGGCTGTCCTATACCTTGCGAGTTCACCGCCGCATAGGTCACGTACAGGTTGCCGTTGATGTTCTGAATGTTGAAGGGGTTAAACCCCGCCAGCCCATTCGGATCGACGAACTTGTCGGCAAACAGAACGTCGGTGACGTTCTTGAAGTTGGTGTCAAAGACATAGATGTGCCCGGTGTTGTCGGCGGCATAGAGATAATTCGCGCTGCCAATGCTGCCCAGGGCCAGACCGGTGAAAACCGCGCCCGACACCGTCGCCACATTGACGGCCGTCATGCCCTCCCCTTTGTTCCAGCCCAGGATTTGTCCATCCAAGGTGTCGAATAGGAATAGGGCGGGGCTGCCGTCCGCCAGGTTGAAACTGGTGGTCCCGTTGAAGACCTGCCCCGTCGGCCCGTTAGGGGTTCCAATCTTGGGAATGGAAACCACTAACGACTGCGGGTTTCCCTGGCCGTCATAAAGCGTAGAGGTATCTGACCCCTGATTGGAGACCCAAAACGGGGATTTCGCGGCGAAAGAGACTCCCCACGGATTCTTCAAGTTTGGATCCATGTGCAGGGCGACTCCGGGGACATCGGAGACCAGATTGATTTGGACGTAAACAGTGTCTGCTGCGCTGAGACACAGCGGAGAAACGGCAAGCAGCAATACGGCACACAGGCCGGCCGCACGATGATTAGCAAAACAGCTGCGAAACATAGGACCACTCCTTATGGTTGTTGCAGTATGCGTTTTTCTTGTGATGCCTGTTGACCTCAGTCTGGTTGTTGTTACCTGGGTTGTTCAGAGAGGCTGGAGACGGATTCGAACAGAAACGTTACCTTGGGGTAGTTGGGGCTGTTGTCAAGGAATTGTCAAATCCACGTCAAGCTTTCGCCACCCACGCAAGATGAAGTAGGGAGGCCAGTTATCGGCAGCTTCGAGGGAGTGAGTACAGTCTCGAAAGGAGTTGCCAGCTCATGACGCGCAAAGTACCGCTCCTACGCACGCTGCGTCCACAAAAGGGGCGCCCTGGCTTGCGGACCGCATGCAAAACAATGATTCAGCCGTTGTTCCTCACGCCGTGGGCAGCTTTCTTTGACCGCCGGAATTGATGAACCTCGACACTACGGACAATAACGAACAGCTTTTCCGCCGCCTGAATTAACATCCACAGGACTGCGGGCGACATCACACGCTTGAGACTCGATGCGAAGGGGGCCCTGGATGAGTCACGATGAACTGCTCCGTCAACAACTGGCCAAGGTACTCGACTGGAACGAAGCGCATGCCGACTTTCATGCTGCGGTGATCGATTTCCCGATCAAGATGCGCAGCCTCGTACCGCAGGGTTTTCCCTACTCCGCGTGGCAGTTGCTCGAACACCTGCGGCTTGCGCTTTGGGACATTGTGGAGTTCAGCCGCGACGCCCGGCACAAATCGCCCAAGTGGCCGGAAGGCTACTGGCCGGCCACGGTGGCTCCCCCAAGCGCCAAGGCCTGGGATAACAGCATCAAGTCTGTGCTCAAATATCTCGACGCGATGCGCAAGCTCGTGACCGATCCAGCTCGCGACTTGTTTGCGCCGCTGCCTCACGGCACAGGGCAAACGCTCTTACGCGAGGCACTGTTGGCCGCCGACCACAACGCATATCATTTGGGGCAGCTGGTGCTGGTTCGCAAGGCATTGGGCGCATGGCATCGGTGAGCAGACATTTTTTCCTGCTCCCACGCAGCCTATTTTCTTTGTTCGAGTTTTACGCTGGCAGCAACGGGCTGGCCATCGCGCAGGACTTTCACCTCAACCACCTCGCCTACCTTGCTGCGCCGGAGAGCGTCGGTAAAGTCGTACAGGTTATGGATCGGCTTGTCCCCAAACTGGACCAGGATGTCCCCGGCTCGCAGCCCAGCCTTTGCCGCGGGTGATCCCGGGCGAACGTCCGAGAATCGAACCCCATCCTTCACCTCTCCAAAGTCAGGGACGGAACCGAAGTACGGGCCATATCCTCCCCCGCTGGAAATGCCACTCATCGGCCGGTCCTCTACGACGGCGACGAACGTGGGGTTAACCGGCGCCGAGTCCAACTGCAGTGCGACATTCGAAACAAGATCGAGCAACTGTGCAGCGGAGGTCGCGTTGATCTTGTCCCAGGTGTCAGAGGGTTTGTGATAATCGGAATGGAGTCCTGAAAAGAAAAATAGAACCGGGATTTTCTTCGCTACGAACGAAGTGTGATCG
>CAZDYZ010000490.1:0-2131 GCA_964509525.1 uncultured Acidobacteriaceae bacterium | reverse complement strand
GCGCTTCGCCCGCCGTGCATACGAGTTGAGATCGGCATCCAGGTTGAGCCACTGTGCCTGGTGCACGAAGAGCTCGAAACGCGCTTGCCCCATCTGGCGTGGCCGATCGAATCGACAAGAAGGCTTTTTGTGGTATAAAAGTGGAGTGGCGCTTGATGGATGTGGAGGACGACGATGATGGGCAAGGGCCTTCTTACCGAGCCGCGCGATTCGATCAGATCAAAGCTAGGGCGATTTGGTGAGCTGCTGAATGTAGTGAGCAAGTGGATTGGGATTTTCAACCCCAAGACAACTACTCGCGCGGATTCTCATCTCCCCAAGGGCACGGAAATCATCGGCACCCTGTTCTTCGAGGGGCCAGTCGTCATAAATGGCCATGTGGAGGGTGATATAACCGCTAAGGATAGGGTTACCGTCCACGAAAACGGAGTCGTAGAAGCCGACAAAATAAACGCAGCCTCGGTCGTGATCGCGGGCGTTGTTAAGGTGAACACGATCGTGAGTAGCTTGATTGAGATTCTTAGCTCGGGGAAAGTTTCCGGGGACCTCGCTTCGCCGATTTTGAACATTCATGAGGGGGCTCAAGTCGAGGGTAACATTCGTGCCAGAGAAAAACCGAAGGACTCCGGTGCACTGGTGCCTGCGCAAAATCCAAACTCTGAAGTGACAATGCCAGCCTTATCTTCTTGGGGTCTTGCCCGTGCTAGCGATGCCAATCGGGGTTGAGCTCTTCTCCCGCGAAATTAGACCTCTGCACCGATGGCTTTGCGACAGAACACACATTTACTGGGCTGCGCGTGTCGTGATCAAGCAGTCCAGGGCTGCTTTCCAAGAACCGGCGCTTCTCCGTACTTCCTCGTCATTCTGTCAAAAACCGGAGGCGACAAGATCTAGCTCGAGACCGTAAGAGGGTGTGGCCTGATGGGATGGAGAACGTCGAGATCGTAGAAGTTCAGAAGTGCGGCCTGTGCCGCGGCGAGGCGTTCAAGCGCGGCAGCTTCAAAGGCTGCACACTGCGCCGATTGGTTGAGGTTACACCGCGCGCTCGTGACCTCCATCCACCAGATAAACAAACGGCGCCACATATCGCGGCGCCGTTTCGAAAACCTAGCTACGCTTGGTGGCCTCAGTCACCGAGTCCGCACCTGCAGATTCCTATGGCTTCGCTGCCACCTTGATCGGTGTCGTTGATGAAGGTGCATCCGAGCTGAAGTTCGTTGGCAAGTTCACTTGGGCTGAGAATGGCAGTGTCCAGGCTCACTACTGAAGTGCTGGTTACAAACCCGAAGGGCGGATTGAAGCCCGCCTGATTGCTGGCCATGGTCTCGGTATGGTTGATCCATGCATGCAGCCCCCCGGATTCGGTGGTGAACGTAGCTGCCGTCACCGCCCCGGGGGTATTGCTGCAATCCGCGGGGTCTGCAGGCGTGGAACCTACGATCTTGATCACGCCAGCCGACAAGCTTTCCTTCGGGTTTAAGGGATTCGAGGTCAGGTCGCTTATCACCGAAAAGGTCAGCAGCGAGTTGGGGGTTAACGGGCACGAACAGCATTCCTGCTGTTCCTGCACGTCGTTGTAGACGTAGATGTTCGCGCATACATCCGCTACTGCATCAGCAAGCGCCGCAGGCGCCGTCGTTCCGTCGACGGCCGCCCCTAAGGTTCCCCCGGAGCCATCGTTGACGATGCGGAGCAAGGCATCTCCGGTCCCGCCCGAATGACCCGGCCCCCCAAAGCCGCCGACTGATGGTTGGAAGGCGGTCGCCACGTCGAAGTAGGTTAGGCGGTAAACATTTCCCCCAAAGGCAATCCCCTGTGCGTGCGCGTTCTCCGTTCCTCTGCCTGACGGGCCTACAGACCAGATCGCAATCAAGGTCAGGGCCGCCAAAGTCGAAATGCCAATGCGCTTCATTGGTTCTCCCCCAGAGTTCCGCCCGGAACTGTTACAGACCGTTAGTAGCCGAGCATTGCCTAGCATTCCTTAAGGCGTGGCGGCAAGTGCCCGCAGCACCGCATACCGCAGTTAAAGAACTTGTTTTCCATAGCCAATGAGGGCGGTCGACTTAAGAAACCTCCGATATGCCAGGTGTAAGGCGTGGAGTACCCGATACCATAGGTAGTCGTATTTGGA
>CAZDYZ010000489.1:0-9317 GCA_964509525.1 uncultured Acidobacteriaceae bacterium | reverse complement strand
ATCCGACCCCGAGCTGCTTGGCCGTTCGCTGCACGAGTCTACCGAAATCGCGGAAGCTCTCCACCGAGACGAAACGATCAGGTTTCAGAATGAGCTTGGCTTCCATGTACTGGACCGCATCCAATGGGTGACCGTCACTGTAGGTCGCCGGACCTGCCGCAGCAGCGCCGTCATCGGACCGTGGCGTCGCCTTGTCGTCCTTTTCCTTCTTGTCGTGTTTTGACATCGGTCCCTCCCTTTTGCGTTACTGTCCCGTCGAAGAACGTAGTCTAAGTGTTCGCTTGACGTTTGGTTCATCTCTGCATAATTCGGGAATCTCGTCAGCCGTGGAAAAAGCTCGCCGCTTGCCCATGAGGTCCTTGCGTAATCTCTTGGGCGAGAGACGCGTAAGACAATTGCAAGGCGATCTGAAAGCTCATGTTGTAGCATGAAGCGCAGACAAGGAGAACGCAATGCCTCACTGTACCAGCTGTGGGAACGAAGTCCAAGCTAATGCTCAGTTTTGTCCACGGTGTGGACGACCGCAGACGGGGGCGTCGGTGCCGCCGCCCCTGTACCAGCCTGCCGCGAGGGCCGGTATCTCGGAGAATGCAGCGGCGGCTTTCAGCTATGTGCTGGGCTGGCTCACCGGCATCATCTTTATTCTCATCGACAAACGTCCGTACGTGCGTTTTCATGCTGCGCAGTCCATTTTGACTTTCGGAGGCCTGCACGTCATTCGTGTTGTATTGGGTGTTTTCTTTGGCGTGGGCTGGATGTTCGGAGGCTACAGGCACTTCGGATCCTGGGGCGGCTTTGGAATCGGAGTAGCGCTCCTCAGTTTGCTCGGACTTCTTACCTTGGTGCTATGGGTTGTCTGCATCATCAAAGCCGCGCAGGGAGAACGGTTCATGGTACCCATTGCCGGCCCTATCGCGCAGAATGTCGCGGGGCAATAAGGGGGCCGACTTGTCTCCTACAATCGAAACTAGCTTGACGATGTGTTCTATCAAACTGCCCCGACGGGTCTAGAGTCACCGTCCAAGTCTGCGCGTCCTCGAACGTGCTGAACAAAGCCCTGCCGGGCGGCAGGGCTTGGGTAAAGCAGTTTGCGGAACGTCTTACTTCAGCCGTATCAGAGCCCAGCAAGGTTTCTGGGACTACCGATACCAGTGCACTCATCCCAGCCAAACTTAGCCGGAGAGCCGTTGTTTCCGGTCGTGATGTCAAAGAAGTACTGTTTCCATAGCATCGGGATACGGTACTCACTGTATGTTTTCGTAAGTTCAAAGTCGGTCGAGCTCCGGAACCCGCCAGCCTCGTTAATGATGCCAGCCAGTACGGGCGAGGATACGCTGGTGCCGCCTACCTGACACCAGCCGCCGCAGTAGCTTGTGCTATAGACTGCAACTCCACTGGCGGGATCAGCGTCAGCCGCCAAATCGGGCGTGCCACGGTGGGTGTGGGCGATGTTCGAGATGATGAACTGGTAATTGGGGAGAGGCTCATAGGCGCTGATCCCCCCACCACTGCCAGACCAGCAGCTTTCCGTCGTGAAATCGCCACTGCTGTTGCGTTCGATAGTGGTTCCACCGGCAGAAACAACATTGGGCGATATGCTGGGATACTGTGGTCCCAGACCGGAGTCACCAGCTGACGCAAGAAAGACAACGCCGTTTTTCATGAAATAGGAGTCTAAGCTCATTTCGTTAGAGAGCTCTCCATTGTAGCCCCAGCTATTGGAGACCTCACCTCCTCCAGCCGCAGCTACCGCTGCAGCCGCCGCTGTCTCCGCTCCATCTGTCAATGGGTCATTGGTAAATTCCGAGACGATTATCTGAGCATTGGGAGCCATGGCATGTGCGTACTGGACGTCCAAGGCTGTCTCCAAGTCCCACCCGGTTCCGCTGTTGGAAGGACACGGAGGCGCGGGACTACAGATCACCGAGACCGTTACGTCCGGCAAACCGAACTGAGAGGAAAAGGTGTTGAGATCGCTTTGCATTGCCGAGTACCCGCCGTATTCAACCACGGCGATAGCCTTGGTGCCGCCGGTAGGCACGAGGGTCCCGTCCTTGGGGCATCCGTTGGTTGGCGGCGTCACGCCATAGATGCAGGCGATGGAGGCAGGTGTCTCACCACTAGGAGTGTCCGGCCGCACCCCTCCTTCGGGAATGAAAACGTACAGTGGCGTGTGCAGCCTAGCGGAACCCCGCACGACGCTGCTGGGTGGTACGTGAATGGTCCCTTTGACCGTCGCATCTTCGGCCTGCGTAAAGCTGACCGACATAATCATGATCACCACAGCGGTGAACATTAGGAGCAAGCTTCTTTTCATCTACACATCCTTTTTGGTTGATCAACGTTAGGAAGGCCGTTGCAGACGTCGGCCTTCAAGGCTGAATGGCGGGATGCCAGACACCTGTTGTGTGTGCGCCAGCTTGACATGTCGTTCCATAGCCCATTCTGCCGTTCTGGCCAAAAAGCTTCCTGCCCGGCTTTCTGAGTCGTTTCTGCCATCCCCAATTGTTGCGCTCAGGCTTAATGGAACGTTCCAGCAATCCGCCGCATCTAACGCCCAACGCAGGCCTTAAGCTACAAATTTGAAAATGCTGACAGTTGCAGCAGACTTAGTCGTTGTCGAAAGACAACCTTGAACTTGCTCGGGAGCAAAGCGCTTGTTGTGAAGGTGTTCGAATGTTGGGGACCGTCTTCTTGATGAAAGGTCGGCGCGTGATCCTTCTGGTTGTGGGGAAGGAGGAGACTCGGCCGTTGTTGGACGCACCCAGCTATTCCGAATTTTTCTTATTGCGGCGGGCGTACATATCTACTCTCCTGATCGGCTTTGCCAACCTCCCGTCCTGCTAGTGAGAATCATAAACACCAGTGCGTCCCCGCTCTTTCCAATTATAGGAAAGTCGGCAGAAGCTCCTGGTGCCACTGGAGCTCCTGCCGCTTCGATGCAACGAGCGCCACGTTCCCTAGGAACCTGTCGCCGTTCAGTGCGCGGTCGCCGAAGGTCGGCCGCCGTCTTTTTCATCATTTATTCCGATCCGATACTTTTGCGAGGCAATTCCGTTTGCAACCACCTCAAGGTAACCTTCGCCAGTTTCCATGTCGGAGGGAATGTCAACATGGGTATAGGTCGGACCAGCATACCCTACCGCCATGGTGCTGTGATCGTGGGTGCGGCAATAGAAAACATGTCCCGTGGCAGCGTTGGTAACGCGCACAATTGGGTAGTTGGTGGCATCCTGGAAATCATCGCCGTAAGCGTTGGCTTGCGAGGCACCGTTGAACCGGGTACCGAACAGAGTGATCGTACGCCCACGAGGCAAAACGGCTGTTGTGAGCAATGCCGAGGGTGCTATCCCCGGCCACGGGCTTCCCGTCGAGGTGTAGAGCTCGACGTCATTGCTGAAGTCAGTGAACAGGACTTGGCCTGTCGGAAGCACCAGCATGTGCCCGTAATAAGATGAGTCAGTGGGCCCATTCGGCGGAGCTTGGACTTGATTGAGGGTGCTCCCATTCCACTCGAAGAATACGGCGCCGGTGTTGTAGATTCCCGGACTGGTCATCATCAGCACGTTGCCGTCGGGTAGCAGGGCTGCTGGACCATCTGCGATGTCAAGGTCATCGGGAAAATCCGGACCGGCAACCCAGGTATTGCTGCTCGCCGTATAGATAGCAGTGTGGCCGGCAGCGCAGCTATTGGCCCCAGTCTGAAACACCGTACCATCGGGTCGGAGCACAGCGGGACCCAACTCGAACGAGGCTTTAGGCTCTCCGCCACAGTCTGCAGCCGAGTCCCACAGTTGAACCGGCGTATTACCCTGGCTCGTCCAGGTACCTGATGTCGGATCGTAGAGCTCGTAGTTCTTGCCGTTGGCTTGGTACTTGTTGACATAGGCATCTACGTCAACTACCTTCCCACCCGACAACAGGGTCATTCCCTCCTCGTCATAAACGTCGAACTTCCCCGAGCCCGTGGCCGTCCAGGTCAGCGTTGAGACATTGAGCTCGGCAGCGAACGGTCCCACGTCACAGCAATCGCTTTGTATATAGGTTCCGTCGTTCAGGATCACACTGGGCGCGTCACCAATCGAAGTCCAGCCGGATGGAGGATTGACGGCGGTCCAGGTGTTGGCCACCGGGTCGTAAATAGCTCCCAGATTAGTCCACGCAAAGTTACCGAAATTGTATTCTCCGCCCTCCACGATGTAACGGCCGTCAGGCAGTACGGCCGACCCGAAATAGAGAGGGCCATAGGTGGCGGGCATGCTTGCCACCTGAGTCCATGTCCCAGTAGCGTAGTTGCCGTTGATGTCAGGCGTCAGGGTCCACCAGTTGCCCCAGGTCCCGTTGTTGCCACTTTCATCGTGCACCAGGACCCGGCCATCGGTGAGCAGCGCAACGGCACCGGCCCCGATGTTGGGAACATTGTTGACAGGCTGCCACGGTGATTGCGCCTGTCCTAGCACAGCACACACAATGGCTGCTGCGAATACCAGCATTCGCGAAGGCTTCATTTTTTCTCCTCTAGGGTTTGCTCTTGTTCAAAAAGAAGGGTTCTCCGCATACCTTGGCCGCGCGGGACGACAAAGGCACATTCCATCTGCAAATCGCGCAATCTCAAGCTGAGCTGAACAACCTGTTATCGAGCGAACAGTTGAAGAAACTTACGGGTGGGGAGCTCGTCATCGGATTGTAGGAACACTGGCCGGTTCTGCGCCGCCCTCTGAACCTCCCCGCCCTACTTCAGAGCGCGAGCATGCTGTCCAGCAATTGGCGTTCCATCAGAGTGTTAATTGCTGGAAGGACTTAGTGAAAAAAAGAAAAACACATGTGCAAAGCGTTGCAGCAAAATGGCATTTCGGATCCTAGCGTAAGGTTGAGCATCGGCTGCTGCAACTTGTGTTCTTCGAGGCAAAGAGTAATCACGCCAAACTACTGCGATAGGAGATGCGCTTTGCACCTTGCTTGCATCTCGCTTCGCACTGTTATTGTAGGCGACTTGTTCTTTGGTATACGATGCGCATCAATGGATTCTCCGGTTGCCCAGGAGATCACCCATGAAAACGTTTCACAAAGTGGTTATTGGTGTTCTTGCTCTGACCGCATCTAGGTGGTGTGTAGCTAGAGACGGTCTCTCTACCGTGCCGGATTCCCCGATATATATCATGACCAATGACGATGGCATACGGCACACTTACATCAGTTTCTATCTGGCGGGTGGAACGCAAGGCGCGCCGACCCTGACTTACCAGAAGAGCGTCAACACCCACGGTTTGGGCATAGGCGGGGGGTTTTTTGGAACACCGCGGCTGACCTTGTTGCCCGACAACTCAGGCCAATGCCTGTTTGCATCCGATGCTGCGACGGGTGACATCGCAGCCATTGATATCGCGGCGCAGCATTTGGTAGGAAACTTCTCGGGCTCTTCCAAGGACTCCGGGACCAGCAACGGCATAGGTCTGGTGTTGAACAAGAACTATCTCTATGCCGGTTACACTCTGTCAAATACGATTGCGACCTTTGCTATAGGGACAGGATGCCAGCTATCCTTTCTCGGCGACATCTCCGTCACTCCCCTGAACGGAGGTTGGGTTGCTGGGATGGCACTCAACGGAAGCATACTGGTGGTCACCTACATTGACGGTTCCATCGAGTCCTTCAACATTGCCAACGGAATCCCAGTTTCCAATAACGATGAGCAAAACGCTACCGGCTTCGGCGCTGCATTCTTTCCCGATGGCGTGGACATCACCCAGGATGGCCACTTCGCAATCTTTGGTGATGCTGCTATCCCCACGACGGTCGAAGTCTCCGACCTTTCCTCGGGCAAGCTGGCACCCACGATCCAGTACACGATAGGTGTTGCGACCACCTCGCTGGGGCCAGGTGTAAACTCGGCTACCGTTCGGCTTAGCCCCGATGAGAGCCTTATTTATATCGGCAACAGCCAGAGTGGCAACGTTACCGCTGCCTTCTTCGACAAGAACACGGGCAAGGTATTGCCGGGCTGCGCGTCCCAAGCGTTAAACGGCTTTTACATTGGATGGTCCTATATCGGATCTCTGGTGACCCGCGACACCACAGGCACAGGCAATGTTCTGTATGTAGCGGAGTTCGGGTCCTCGATCGCCATTCTGAATGTGGCCTCCACGGGCACGACCTGCGCTCTAACGGAGTCTTCCGCGTCTCCAATAGGCGACGATCTGAGCTCGGGATTGCTATCGATCCAAGTGTTTCCTGCACGGCCATTTTAGGGAGTGCGCCGCCACGTGCCGGCGCGGAATATTGTGGAGTTATCGCAGCGAGCAATCATGAATTCGATTTTGTCGTTCTTGATTTGTGCAGTTGCCCTGGTAGGCGCTTCGGCGCAGCAAATCTGCCCTCTGCGGCCTGAGCCTGGCAGTCTCGTTGTCAACCCTCTGGATTTGTTTAGTCAGAATGGAGTTTTAAGTGTCAACTTCACTTTGCAGAACCAGTTGGGCAATGACGGGTACATGCACTACTGCTATGTGTACCTGTATCAAGGCCAGCAGGTCGAATCTCCGACGCTGCGCCTGAACCCCGGCGACCAGCTAATCCTTAACCTGACCGACAATATCCAGGCGCCTTACGACAAGTACCCCAAGAAAGCGGAGATGCGCATGCACATCTCTGGGAAGCTGGGAGCCAGGCCCACTGACGATTGCAATGGCGGGATGGTTCTGCCGGGCTCAACCAATATGCACTTCCACGGTTTAAACATCTCTCCCACTTGTCACCAGGATGACGTGATCTACACTCTCATCCAGTCGGGAGATCCTCCGTTCCAGTACAACTTCCAGGTTCCTCCGAACGATAACCCCGGGATGTACTGGTACCATCCGCATCCCCATGGTAATACGACCACTCAGGTAGATGGAGGAGCAGCCGGCGCAATTTTCATTGAGGGAACTATTCCTGGAACGCAGGGTCTGCCGGAACGCGTGTTCGTCATTCGTCAGCAATTTAAGAACCCTAATTCCTGGCTACCGGGTCCGAATCAGCTGACGATCAACTTTCAGCCAGCGATCTTTCCCGACGCGCCTTCACCGTTTATCAATGTTCAGTATGGCCAACAGGAGTTTTGGCGGGTTGTGAATGCTTCGACCCAGGCATTTCTCACCCTTCAACTTCTGTTCGGGACCACCCAGCAGCAATTCGAGGTGCTTGCGCTCGACGGAGTCCCCCTGCAAACTCCCGTCTACGAAAGTGAGATTGACTTGCCGCCGGCAGGGCGAGCTGAATTCATCGTGCCCGGTCTTTCGTCCGGGCAACAAGGGATATTCCTGACTAGTGGTTTCAATACCGGTCCAATAGGCAACCCTAATCCACCACAGCAACTCCTCCAAATCCTGGGTAGCGAAGGCCCTCCGAAGATAAAGTCACGTCCGACTGCCCGGCCGGCGAATTTTCATGCCGATCGTCAGCGGTTTGCGAACCTGGCTGCTCAGCAGCCTACGACCACAAGACATCTCTATTTCTCCGAGCAGACGGTTGGTAGCAATGGCCCCACTCAATACTTCATCACAGTGCAGGGACAAAAGCCCCGAGTGTTCCACACTGATGATCCACCCGCCATCGTGACCAGCATCGGCGTCGTGGAGGACTGGACCATTGAGAACCACTCTGGGGAAGCACACGCGTTCCACATACACCAGTTGCATTTCCTCGTAGAGGCCATTAACGGCATACCTGTCCAGGAGCCGGACCTGCAGGACACCATCACAGTTCCCAATTGGAGTGGCAGTGGTCCCTACCCGAGCGTAACGCTTCGCATGGATTTTCGTGATCCCAATATTGCCGGAACATTTGTCTATCATTGCCACATTCTCGATCACGAAGACGGCGGCATGATGGCCAAGATCCAGGTGAACCCGTAAGAAGACCCGCTGTGCTGATTGAAATTTAAGGCTGGAGATCCCTAGTAGCTATGCAGCTATGATCCGGGCTTAGACCAGACTCGATCGCAAAAGAGAGAAGCAAACCGCTTCTTATTTCGAGCTTGAAGCTTTACTAGTGGCCGTCGCGCTGCTCGGGTGCTTTGGGCTCAACAATCCGTACATGGCCACCTGGCCTTCGCCGGCTACAAATACTTGACCATCGGCTACCGTCGGCAGACTGAACTTCACCGCTAGGGGCGCCTGATCGCGTGCGAGATTCTGGTTCGAATTGTAGAACTCGTTCGCCAGGTTAGTGGCGTCATAGGCACGCAGGACCGCATTGCCTCCCCCGTACATATCGGTCTCGATGATCCACACGATCCCATTCGTCGTTCCGTTCGAGGAGACTGACGCCGTGGGACCCGGAAACCAGAATTCCTCCGGAGAATTGGACGTGGGCGCGGTCGACAGCAGCTGCGTCTGCGGATTGTACGCGAAAGCTGTCAGGTAGTCCCCGAACGCCCCTCCAAAATAGATGTTGTTATTCCAGAAGGCGGGAGACCCCCATTCGCCCCCAATCTCGAAGGGCAATGTCTGTACGATCTGGTCGTCGTTCCCAGAGTGAAAGTGCCCCATGTTGTCGCGGTCCACCAGATCGATGGTACCCTCTTTTCCAGCCTGCACCAGCAGATGCGGGTAGGGGGCTCCAGGTTGGTCTGGCAGAAGCAGCACGCCACCGGAACCCACGTCGGTGTCGTTTTCATCCAAGGTTTCTTGATCCCAAGGGGTGAAGTAGTCGACGAGGCTGATGGTGTTGTTCGACCAACTGAGGCGCAGAATGCTGTCTCCAAAGTCGATACCGCCGGAATTGCCGGTAAAGTCGCCATTGCCGCTGGCGAAATAGATCCCACCGCTGGAATCTACCGCTGGACCTGACCCCGAGGCCCAGAAACCTCCATCTTCCCCATCGGCCGTAGAAACGTAGACCCCAGTTGGGGCGAGGCTCGTCTTGTCAAACGACATAATCCAGCCGTGGAAATCAAAGTTGTCGCAGTGCGCGCTCCAGGATACAAACACCTCCCCATTATCCAGCAACAGCGCCGCTCGCTGATTCTGGATGAGAGCATTGAAGCTCAGCACACCTCCCACCGAACCGTCCCCCGTACCAGGAACGCTGGCCGAGATTGGTTGAGTAGCTTTGTCGAGACCCGTGGTGATATCCAGCGCGTGCAAAGTTTGGGCAAATTGACTGGTTTTGGTCTGGGAGTTGAATACATGTTCCTTGGTCACCAGGTACATGGTGTTGGTAGTGGTGTCGATCACCGGAGTTCCGGTAATCCCGATTTCCGGGACCAAGTCTGCACATTGCACCTGAAAGCTCGCCACCGGAAGAACGCTACCAAAACTGAAGTAGCCAACGTAGCT
>CAZDYZ010000488.1:0-2482 GCA_964509525.1 uncultured Acidobacteriaceae bacterium | reverse complement strand
GTCCCCACCTTCGTCGGCGATTCATGATGAATCAGCCACACGTAGGCGGTAAACGCAATAATAGAGCCGGCAACAATCAGGTAGAGCAACGAGAGCCAAGCTGCCATTGAAACAGCCAGTGGACGAAAATTACGAAACTCTCCTGAAGCCGCCGCCACGAGAGCCAGCAATACTCCGCCCGCAAGCATCTGTGCTCCCGAGCTCATGACTTTGGACGGCGGAAGCGGCAGCTTGCGGGTAAACGCGGACGATACCGACCAACTCATTGAGGCCAGGATTAGCGCCACGGCACCCGCCCTGTCGATCGGCGCTCCGCCGAGGTTCAACGAGTGGCTCATTAATGCTGCCACTCCCCCAAACCCGATCAAGAGCGCCAATGCCAAGCGGAGAGTGAGCCTCTGTGTTCGCAGGAAAAGGATTTCCGACAGCGCCATGAACGCCGGGATTGTGGCCATCATGACTGCCGCTACGCCCGAAGGTACACGCTGCTCGGCCCAAAACAACAGTCCGTAGTCGAGAACGAAGATGAGCACAGCGAGGACGAAGGATGACATCCATTGCCGCCGGCTGGGAGAGCACTCGCCCCGTGCGATCATCCAACCATAAAGAACAACTCCCGCAACCAGGAATCGCATCGCCGCGAGAAGGAACGGCGGAACTTCGTGCACGCCAACGCGAATTGCAAGGAATGTGGATCCCCACACAAAATAGATAATCGCAAAGGCCAGCAGAGTCTTCCAGGTCGGGTGAAGGGTTTCGGATTCCATAGCGATTCCTACCAGCACTCTATCAATTCTCTCGCCAAGTCTTCACCTCTCCAGGCTCACCGGTAACAGCGCCTGAAGGAGCTGTCGTCTTCTGTACCGTAGCGTAAGAGGAAACCCAGGAACACGAATCCCGGCGGGGCCACGGCTGGACCGCGAGCAATTTCACCGAAAAGCGGCCGAACTTTTCTTGATAACGAAGGTAATGCGCCGGCCTTGAACCACTGACGAGTTTGGATGGAGTCAGCTAAGTCGATGGTGGTGTTCATCTTTACCGTGCTGCCGATGCGATGCGCTGGTGAGTGATGCCATCAGTTGCATCTCCTCCTCCTTGATCTGATCGCGGAACCTAGTCGTAATGGCACAGGATCAGTTTAGGTGCTGTACGCAGGGTAAGCGTCATTCCCACTATTGCAGAGAGCTGCGTCGAGAGCGAGATGCTAGGGCCGAACTCCCCGGCCGAGAAGAAGTTGAGACCATGCTCACAACGAAAGCTGACCTGATCACTCAGGAACGGAGGCCAGCCATTGTTTGCACGAGGCCGAAGCTGTCAAAGTTTTAGAATGCAGACGTGAGGATTTTGCTATTTAGCGGTAAAGGTGGCGTGGGCAAAACAAGCCTGGCCGCCGCGACGGGCGTGAAACTGGCGGAACTGAACTATCGGACGCTGGTAATGAGTATTGATCCCGCTCATAGCGTAGCCGATGCCTTTGATCTCGACACCGACCTCTTCCATGTTCAAACTTCGGACCCCCTACCGATCAACGATCGACTTTCGATCCAGGAGCTGAACATCCAGAAAGAGATCAAGCGCCATTGGCAGGAAATCTCCTCGTATGTGAGCTCCGTGCTGCGCACCACAGGCATCAGCGGGGTAGAGGCGGAAGAACTTGCAATCTTACCCGGTATGGAGGAGCTGAGCGCGATGATGTACATCAATCAGTACCGGCGCGAGCAGCGCTACGACGTCATTGTGCTCGATGCCGCTCCCACCGCAGAATCCATGCGCTTCGTCAGTATGCCGACGACACTCGACTGGTACATGAAACACATCTTCCCCTTCCAGCGCAATCTCCTCAAGGCTGTACGGCCCATCGCAAACCGCGTGGCGCCGTTCGAATTGCCGCCGGACGCCTACTTTGGCAACATTCGAGACCTATTCGAGAAGCTGGAGGGTGTGGATGAGGTCATGGAGGACCCTCAGATCACCAGCGTACGGCTGGTTACCAATCCGGAGAAGATGGTGTTACGTGAGACGCAGCGGGCATTCGTGTATTTCTCACTGCATGGGCTCACTGTGGATGCAATTGTCGTGAACCGGTTGCTGCCGGCGGAAGTTATCGACACCTGGTTTAACGAGTGGCAGACCTCCCAAGGCGAGATCGTGCACGAAATTGAGGAATACTTTGCCCCCGTGCCTGTAAAGAAGGTACACCTGTTTGCGCACGAGATATTAGGCAAGCAAAGGCTAGAGGATCTGGCTCGAGTGCTGTATGCTGGGGACGAAGATCCGGCGGCCGTGACCCGGACCGAGAAACCTTACTCTTTCGGGAAACAGAACGGCCTTTACGAGGTTCGGGTTCTGTTACCGTTCGCTACAAAGGGAGAGATTGAGCTTTTTAAGAAGGGTGATGAACTCGTTGTGCAGATCGGTACTTTCCGACGGCACATCGGGCTGCCGCGAACAATGGCCACCCTGCTGCCATCCCGAGCGAAGC
>CAZDYZ010000487.1:0-3938 GCA_964509525.1 uncultured Acidobacteriaceae bacterium | reverse complement strand
CTGCAGTGCCGTGCAGGTGAAATCGGAGAGTTTTTGCCGCTCGGTGTCGCGGTAGCCGCAAACGCACAAGACGAGATGGCCGACCGGGTTCGCGGAATAGCGGCAATATCCCAGCACATCGTCGAATGTCGCATAACGCGTGACCGTCTGGTCTTGACGAAACGCCCGCAGGAGATCCGCGAATTCATGT
This sequence comes from uncultured Acidobacteriaceae bacterium, assembly GCA_964509525.1. Lineage (GTDB taxonomy): Bacteria > Acidobacteriota > Terriglobia > Terriglobales > Acidobacteriaceae > Bog-257. The sequence goes on along the minus strand of CAZDYZ010000487.1, from coordinate 3,748 downwards.
TGCGGGATGTCGCATTCTCGGATCGTCTGTCGGAGAGCCACAAACACCGGATGGCGCGGATCGCCGGCGTAGCACTGCTGCAACTCGGCCTCCCACTCGTCGAGCAGCAGCAACGACTGTCTGGTGTTCCCGGCCTCGTCGCCCAGATCATCAGAAATCCGGCAGTAGGCGTAAACGTTGTAAAAGTGCTGACGGAGATGTCGGGGGAGGAACCAGGTAACGACCGAGAAGTTTTCGTAGTGTGTATGCGCCAGGCGCGCGCAGTATTGTTGGGCCGCCTGCAACGACGGCGCACGAGCCGGAATCGCATACTCTGGCGGCAAGGCACGCCAGTCAGCGGATGCTGAGACAATACCGTGATGGTCTGTGGCAGATGACATGGTATCTGGTGCGTTGTCCCCTCGGGACTGAGATGCTCTATCTATAGCTTACCCAGCGTCTTCCCGCCGGGCTACGGCACTTCTCCCCTGCCGGTTTTGGAACTCGCACCAGAGGCGACGTGAGGACAGTTTGTGGCCCCCTGTCTCTCTTCGCCGTTCGCTTACAGCCCTGGAATGATGGCCGTCTTAATGTCGCCGTTACGATTGAGCATGTGACGCAGAACCTGCTGCAATCGAGACAGCGGTGCCTCGCCTGTGATGTAGTCGGTGCCCTTGATCTTCTTTTCGCGGATCAGCGAGAATGCCTTGCGCACCGTCTCCGGCGTGTGATGGAAGGTCGCCTTCAACGTCAGCTCGTTATAGTGCAGGCGCTGCGTATCCAGGGCCACCGTGGTCCCGCTGGCACAGCCGCCGAAGAAATTCACCGTCCCGCCTTTGCGCACCATGTCGATGGACCACTCCCACGCCTGGGGCCGGCCCACGGCTTCAATCACCACATCACAGCCACGGGCCTCGGGTGTGAGTCTGCGCACCGCCTTTACTGGATCGTCCACTGCTGTAATCTGTACTGTGCTGTCGGCACCAATCTTGCGGGCAGCCGACACCTGCAAATCACGCTTCACCACAGAAATCACATTGCAACCCGTCAGCTTGGCTACCTGTATGAACATCAGCCCAACGGGGCCGGCGCCGATGATGGCAACCGTGTCTCCGATCTCTACATTGGTTTCGTGAAGACCACGCAGCACGCAGGCCAAGGGTTCGACCATCGCGGCTTCTTCGAAGCTTACATCCTTGGGAATCGCCAGTAGGTTGGTTTCCACAATGCGGCGGGGAATGCGAATGTACTCGGCATACGCGCCGTTGTTGAACAACAGGTCCTGACAGAGGTTCTCCTGGTGCTTGGAGCAATAAAAGCAGGTCCCGCAGGGCGCAGAATTCAGCGCGACCACGCGCATGCCTTTGCGAAATCCTTTGACGTTCGGGCCGACCTCTTCGATCACACCTGCTAACTCATGTCCAAAAAGCGCCGGGGGGACAATCATGCGCGCATGGTAACCGCGCTGATAGACCTTAAGGTCGGTACCGCAGGTCAGGGCCACCTGGACTTTGACCAGCACTTCCCCCTCGTCTAAGGTGGGGATCGGCACTCGCTCGATCTTTACGTCCTCTTTTCCATAGAGGACTGCCGCTATCATCTGTCCATCCACGCTACTGGTCCTTCCATGAACTGCCCGGTTGAATCACAATTTTCATTGAGTTCGGCCCTGGGTGGCCCGCCAAATGCAACGCTTCGACGGATTCGCTTAGCGGGAAACGATGGCTGATAAGGGTTTCCAGTCGCACCTCGCCGCTCAGCACGAATCGCGCTGACTCTTCTTGCAAGTCCACGGAGGCGCTGTATGATCCCAAAAGACTTTTCTCATCGACGCAAACGGCGGCGGGATCGATCATCGCCTCGCCATGCTGCGTTTGCGCAAACAGCAATACCCGGCCCCCGGGACGAGTAGCATCCATGGCCGGGTGAATCAACCCGTTCCCCGCTACCGCCAGGATGACCGCATCTGCCCCGCGACCGTCGGTTAGCTCTTTAACCGTCTCGACGGTATCGGACGTCGAGGCATCAATGCTTTCCTTCAGCCCTAACCCCTTAGCTATTGTAAGCCTCTGGGGAAACAAATCGGAAACAATTACCCGCACCCCTCGTCGGCGAGCCAGCACCGCCAGGATGATGCCGATCGGCCCTTGACCAATGACCAACACCGTCTCGCCGGCTTTAAGTCCCAGTGTTGCAATACCTTTCATGCAGGTATTCACAGGTTCGATGAATGAGGCTTGCTCAAATGAGACGCTGTCCGGGATGCGGATTACGCCTTTCCGGACGATCCATTCCATAACCCGGACGTATTCGGCAAAACCTCCACCGCTGGGTTCATAACCTGCGGTCGCCCCCACCTGCTTGTAGGTAGGACATTGAGCGAACACCTTATGCTGGCAGTAATAGCACTCGCCACATGGGATGTGATGGAAGACCATCACGCGGTCACAAATTCGCAACTCTGTAACATCGCGGCCGACGGCTGCTACTACTCCCGTAGTTTCATGGCCGAAAATGCGCGGTGGGGAGTGCGATCCGGTCGCAATTTTTTTTAAGTCGGTGCCACAGATACCACAGGTATGAACCCGAACCAGGATCTCTCCCGCCCCAATCTGCGGGACTGGGATAGTCTCAAGCATGACCTGGTTGACGCCACGATACACCGCCGCGGTCATGGTGGAGGGGATGGCCTGCTCCCCGACAGAGTCAAATTGTGTCGCAACTGACATTGGAAATTGCCCACGCCCCTCAGGCCAAGGGAACCTTTTGCTCCCGAGATGATGTCGTGTAGCCGGCGATGAGATGTTCGACTGCCCAGCACAGGTTCGCCGCGGCTACTCGGGTATTCGTCCTTAACTGGCTAACCGCGGACCACAATTGCGGTCGCAGCGCGATGTATCTCACAAATCCGCCTGTAGCAAATCTTCCATCCTCATCGACAAATCTTCCCAGCGGCGGCATCACAAAATCAGCTTCGTCGGAAATTGCCTTCACCGCGGCAAACTCCAAACCACGCTCGTAGGCGACTTGGGCCACGGCGCTACTTTCCATATCTACAACCTCTGCACCGTATTGCAGTAAGAACGCCTGCTTCTCCGCTGGACCGCTCACCGCCTGGGCCGTGACCACCAACCAATCACCACAACGCGTGGGGTAGCGGTTGCCAGTTTCAGCCTCAACCACTTCGCGCGCCCATCCCACCGCGCCTGCCTTCAGCTTGGGAGACACGGCACCAGCACTTCCCGCGGCGACTACCAGTTCCGGTCGGGCGTAGTCAACTAGGGTCTGCGCCGCACGCCTAGCCGCCTTCTTTCCGATACCGCCGAGCCCCACAACTGCCGAATCCACTTCGAACAACTCGACTCCATCCAGCCATTTCCCTCGCCGGCCACGCAGCAGCGGTGCGATCTCGGTGTACAGCGCACTCACAATTACGATTGGCTTATGGGGCATAACTGTTGGTTCGAAACCACACCACGGCGCGCCGCAGGGCGTCGTCCACCGGCCGCGGGTTCCATCCCAGTTCACGTTCCGCCTTGGCACTGGTGACGAACATCTTCTTGCGTCCCATCCGGACCGAATCCAGCGTGACCCGGGGCTCGCGCTTCAAGACTTTGCCACTAACCAGCGTGTCCACGACACCGGTCGCATACGCCATCGCATAGGGCAGCTTCACCTTCGGCGAAGGCAGACCCGTGATCGCCGACAACTTGTCTAGAATCTGCTTCAGGGTCAAATTCTCGCCCCCGAGGATGTATCGCTCGCCCGG
>CAZDYZ010000486.1:0-7014 GCA_964509525.1 uncultured Acidobacteriaceae bacterium | reverse complement strand
ATGAACTGAAAGCCGGGAATTCCGATGTCATTGAAAGCCTCGTGGTCTGTGCCTTCGGTATTTCGCAGCGTGATGGTGGAGACACCAAGGTCCCTCAGAGGCTCAATCCACTGCTGGAAGATCGGCGCGATCGCGGCATTCTCCTGCAAATACACACCCCGGATCCTCCCACTGCCGTTGTCCACGTTGTAATAGGCGGAGATTTTTGCGTCCTCCGGCTTGATTTGGATGGGACCGGCCGGCTTGCGTAGCCACTCCGGCAACTTAAGCTGATCGGGGGTGGTGGCCAGCGGCACGTAGCCGAAGTGCTCCTTCACGTAGCCGTAAGAGCCAAGTTCTCCCTGTTCCTCTCCCGTCCACAGGGCAACGCGAATGGTTCGGCGCGGTTTCAAATGCAAGGTATTTAGAATGCGCATGACTTCCATCGCGACTACGGTGCCGGCGCCATTGTCAGTTGCTCCCGTCGCCGAAGCCCAGGAATCAAGGTGCCCGCCCAGCATGACAACTTCATCCTTCAACTTGGGATCGGTGCCGGGAATTTCCGCGACCGTATTGTATCCATGCTCATGATCTCCTAAAAACTTGGTCGCGACGTCCATTTCAAGACTGACCGGTACGCGCGCCTTCAGCAGACGATAGATGCGGCCATAGTTCTCAATAGCCATCACCACGACAGGCACTAGATTGGGGCTCTCGTGCTTGTACATAGTCCACCCAAAGCCTGCTCCGCTGTCGTCGAAGAAAGTACCGCCCGAGCCACCGTGATCCCTTCCATCCCGACTGGGTGTAATGACCGCCAGGACGTGTTCTGCCGCCAGGAGCTCTCCCACTTTCTGACGTAGTTCACGTCGCTTCATAAACTGCTCAAGATTCTGCTCCTTCGGGCTGGTGGGATACTCGGTCAGCTTCTTGAGCTCAGCGTCATCGAGCCGCACCCACAGTGGCTTCTCGACGGGCTTTACGTCCCGCATATCGCCATACAGCACGATGTGGCCTGCCAGTTTGCCCTTGTATTTGTCAAGATCCTTCTCTTCCTTAACCTCGATCCAGACCGCCGGTCCGCTGATCGTGCCCTGCGTTGCTGGCGACCAGGGTGCAGCCTGCGCCATCAAGACGGCGGTGTCCGGTGATGTCATGCGCACCCAGGTGTTGAGCTGCTGCCAGCCCATCCCAAATTCGCCCCAGTCTTCGAGGTGCGCGTTGCTGCAACCCATCGCCACGAACTGATCCCGCGTCCATTCGTTGGCCCGCTTCAGGTTCGGAGAACCCGTCAGCCGTGGCCCAATACCGTCGTCCAAAGCAGAGGCGTACTCCATTACGTGGGAATGGCTGATGCCTTCGTTACGGATCAGTTGGTACATGTTGAGGTCTAGGATCTCGCGCTCCGGTTGCAACGCCGCGTACGATGGAAGGCTGGCATCGCCTATATCGTTGTTGGGATTGCCGGCCACTGCCGCGGAAGAAGCAAGGGCAAAGCTCATCAGGGAGACAATGGCCGTCGCTGCGTGTGGTTTCAACATCTGGGGGTAGCTCCATTTGAGTGAAATACAATGGGGCAGATTAGCAGATTTCGAAGCCCTTTGTGCGACTAGATGGCGCTGCTGGGATTGCCGACCCTCCGTGCTGGTCTTGAGATGTACGGCACAAGTCTCACTCGAGCCTCTTTCATCTGGGTAGGCTATATGAGATCATCCAGCGAGTTTTGCGACATTCCAATGAGGAACGCGGTTCTCGATGGCTGCGGCCCAGGTGCGTCATCTCGAGGCTGGCTTTGCTGAACCTAATCTCAGCAGCGCTTCTCTTAAGGCAGTGTGCTGCTGTAAGAGCCGCAGGTAGGTTGATTCATCCGCGGATACCTTGGCGCGAATAATCGCAATGAGCCCCTGCTTCTGAATGCCACTCCAGCGCCTCAGGTCGGGTACAAGCGAAAGCACAAACGCAAAGTCATCAAATGCCGATCGCTCAAATGCGCTCCATGTTGTGGTGGTCACACGCAGCTCTTTCGACAGTGCAGCGCTAACGCGCCGTCGCATCTTCCCGGGATCCCCATCGAACTCCTCCGCCATCCGCTGTTGTACGGACAATCCGATGCTTCGCACAGAGAACCTGTCCCACAGCCCGCGCGGCCTGTCGCCAAACTCGTAGAACACATGCGCGGCGGCCAGCTTACGCAGGGTTCGAGCTGATGTCTTGTATCCGTCCCTAGTCGCTATCTTTGCTTCCTCCCGTCGTGTTATCGCCAGCAATTCCGGACGTCCTGGGCGAAACCCCAGCTTGCGATAAAACCAAAACGCTCCAGACCGGATTGCCTCTTCATTTTTGTCGCCGAGCTGGTAGGGGTAGACCGAGAAAGATGTTACATCAGTAAGCTGGTGCAGCAGGTGGAGGACCTTGGAATAGATCCATGCGGTCTCACCGTCGCGGAACGCGTAGAAGGTGTTGAAGCCGACTTCCATCCACTCAAACAGCGAGATGCCCTCTATATAGTTGATGGGCACACCGTTCTTGAAAGTAATGCCGGCGTGGTAGGCACGGAGCGGCAACCTCCTGTGAGGTGGCAAGCCCCACAGAAATATATGGACACCTCGGCCAACATTGGCTTCCACCACGCTTTCAGGATCGCCACGGGTTGTGCCATAGAGTTCGCGATAACGCACAGTGAGTGCATCGCGCACCATGTCCAAGACATCTTCCCCTTCAGGTTTTGGCAGCCTGCGCATTGGCAAGGGTGGCGAGCTAATCTCGTCTGACAAGGACACTTCTTTGCGCCTGATGAGCGGCTCCCGATGGAAATACATCGTGCGCGGGTTGCGCCGTGCGTGTGTTCGGCTTGCGGTGGAGTTGCCCAAATTCCACGAGACGCTGATCTTCAAGGCGTCGTACCAAGCGGTTTTTTCCAACATGGTCCCAGGTGCATTTTCCAAGCGCTGCAACAGCCAAGGAAGAATGCGGTCTGCGCCGCCAGCGGCACGTTGCATCCATTCCAGGAACGGGGTGTCGGCCTCGACTAACGAGTCATCGGCGAGCAGCGGAAGAAAGCGCGGCAAGTTCACTGCCATCTGCCGGCCCTGCTCATCCCAGTCCCAATCAATGCTGAGTTGCTTCAGGTGACACTGGACCAGCCAGCACATGACCTCATACGTGAAGCGGTCGTTGATGGCTGTACCGGCGATCCCCGAGAACTGTTCCGAGTCCAACAGGTTCTTAGCGGAATCGGAGTCACGGAGCCTTGCTATCTGTAGAGCGATCCCGGACAACAAACCTTCTGTCAGCTGCACAATTTTGCGGCTCTGCGGAAACGTCCGCAGGAACAGCAAAGCATCATGGACCCGGATCAGTGATTCGGCATCATGAAAGCTTGTGATTTTCAACGAAACCATTAACCCCTCGACCAGAGCAGCACAGCCTCGCCCGTATCGGAGTTTGCTCGCTTCCAGTTCGGATAATCGAGAAGCCAGGCTCTCACGCATTATGGTTCGGTCTGGGGGTGTGGGGGAACAATTGATGTTGTGTCGCCCTGAGTAGCCAACTCTTTGTCGCCACGGGCGCTTCTTGCGGTTGTTCCGGCCACAGGAGGCTGTCCGCACCTAACCGCACCCCACACGATGAAGAGGTTTGTCACCAGAACGACGGTGAAGGCCATCGCAGGCAAGAAAGCAAACATGTCGCCACGAGCGTCGACGATTTCCAGTGCCAGCACCGCCGTGACCAGTCCACGCGGCAACATCCAGAACAACAACTCGGTTTGCTTGCGGGTTACATCACGCACGGCCCTCCAAGTGAGCTGCACCGCAAGAAATCGGGCCAGAATTAAGGCCACAAGTATTCCGAGAATAGACAGAATGTACTTTCGGCTGACAAATTCAGCCACAATTCCCAGCATCACAAAAAAGAAAGAGCGCACCAGAAAGCTCAGTTCGGCGTGGAAGGCAAGCATTCTTAAACCCTGGCGGACCATGTGTGGCGTATAAGGCATATTCGCCAGAGTTACTCCAAAGATCAGGACGGTCAGGAGCCCACTTCCGCCGGCGTATGCAGCAATCGCGAAGATGCCGAGAACGACCCCAAGGTTCAAATTGTTGCTGTAAGGCAAGCTCGCAACAAGAGGCCATAGTCGCGACCAGACCGCAGCGACGGTGATGCCAACAATCAACGCGATGACGACGTTATGGGAGAAATCGGCAGCCATGCCAGTCAGTAGCGACCGCCTGGCTCCCACGTTAAGCATGCTACCAACCATGAGCACAGCGATCACTTCTCCCAGCGCAGCTTCAATCGTCAGAGTTATCTTCACGGGCTCCGGCGCAATCATCTGTTGCAAGGCAGGAATGACGATCGTTCCGCTAGTGCATCCCAACGCCGCACCCAGCAATAAACAATCGTTCCAGGCTAAGTGCAACAGTCCCCGGCCAATCAGCGCGATCAGCCCCACGCTCAGCCCAAAGCTGAGCACGACCAGAAGCAGCCCCGCCGGGAAATAGCGCAGCGCTTGTCGCAGCCTAAGTTCGAGTCCGCCTTCAAACAAGATCAGGATGAGGGCTAGCATCCCAAGGATGTGAATGGCGCCCTTAAAAGTGTCGGGATTCACCCAGTGCAGAATCGGGCCCAGCGTCACGCCCATTAATAAAAGCACAATCAAGTCGGGGACACGCGTGAGCTTAGAAAGCCGATTGGCCACGAACGCCAGCACCAGAAGTGCGGCAGGCAGCCCGAAAATGCGTACCATTTCCATGGGTGGTTTTCAAACCAGAGTTGCCTGAACGAGACATCATATATGGAAGAAGGGATTCCGCTGCCTGTTTTCCTCAGAGCCCCGTTGCACATCGCTGGAATACGGCCCTTGCGACTCCAGTTTGTGTCGAGATCGTCGTCGAACTTGCCATTGCGAAGTACCCAGTACAGCCGCCAACATCCCCAAGCCAGCGTCGCAATACCGGTATACCAGACTACAAATGCCGTGTTCACGACCCAGCGAGGAGCCACTCCAGTTCGGCGCAGCAGGAAGGGAAGGAAATTCCAGGTCGTGATGTGGACGTAATCCCAGGGGTCATAGGTCATGGAGTCATTATTGAGACCCCACGCTTGCATTTTGTCCAGGGCGAACGCGACGATATTCTTAAAACGCAACGCTATCACGAACGTCGGATGGCCGATGGTGTCCATCTGGTAGATTTCCAGCGGCAGCCAGAAGGCAAGCGAAGCGACCTGAATCACACCGCTTACCAGGACCAGAGCAGTTCCAATCCACCACACCAGCTTTCCCAGTTCCCCACGGTAACGCAGCAAGAGCGGGACGGATATGAAGGCGGCTAGTTCAGCCTGGGTGGAGACATAGCGATCGCCCCAGGCAAAGTCACCGCTCCAAATAGTGTACCTGGCGTAGAAGCAGATGTACGCTAGCAACAGCAGGAAAGCTGTGGCCACGTAGGCTTTGATGGGGCGGTAAAATTGCTTCCACGCCAGCAGACTGAGCAAGACTGTCAAGAATAATAGTGGATCGAAGAGAAAGATGGATTTCTCTGGCTTGAAGAGCGCCCCAAAAAAGCCAACGTGAAATGGTAACTCCCAGGGATAATTTGCCGGCAACAACGGATTGAGCATCCGGGCTTCCCGGGCGACCACCGAGACGTAGGTGTTGAAGAACGACCCGAACCGGTAATACTGATACCACCGGTCAATCAGCAGGAAGAAGGCGTAAACCGGCGCTGTGGTCCTGGCATAGGTCACGAAGCGCTGCCATAATGCCCGGCCACGCACTTCGTCGAACCACAATGCCAGCAGAAGGAACATCCCTCCAGCCAGCAGATCCAAACCGGTCGTGAGCCGCGTCAGCAGGTTCAGTCCGAAAGCCGCTGAGCCAACCAACAGTGTGCGGCTGCTCCCACTAAGAAGCCATTCGTATTGAAACGTCAGGCCGGCCAGAGTCAAAAGCATGATGTAGTTGTTCTCCATCATGTTCTGGGCGTAGTGCAAGTGAGTCGTGCAGAACAGCAGCGCCAGTACGCCTGCAACCGACTGAGGGGTGCTGAATCGCAGCAGTCGCAGAAAGCGGAAAGAGATCAACGCGGTTAAAACGTTGATCAGTATGTTCGTGCTGTAGCTGACCACAATACTGCGCACTGCTGGATCAACGTCATAATTGGCGAACACAGGAAGCCGTTCCAAGTAGGTCCCGACGATGTCCGCCGGTAGCATAAGCAACGACTGACCAATGCCATACCAGCCGTATAGCTTGCCATTACGTCCGTGGATGCCGAACTCGGGATATTCGTTGGGAAAGACCGCCGGCTCTGGTGTCCAGAACGAATGGGCAGCTTGCAGTCGGTGGGTAGTGTCGCTGGTGCCGAGTTCCCCTGATTGGATGACAAAGGCCTCGAGGCCCGCGATCAGGCCCAAGAGAAACACGGGATTTCGCAACCACCGGCGGATTCGGTGCTCCTGGCAACTCTTGCTCTTGAAGTTGCCCGGGTGGTGGACACGTCCGACCATGCCTGCGATGGTAATGCAGGCATGACTTCTCTGGCCACCAGCAATTGACGCGCGCTGTTGACTTCTTACCGACATGTCCAATCGGCAACCTCTTACCTATCGGGACCTTATGTCCTTCAAAAAGTCTTTGCAGGGAGTATGACTAGAGCGTAGGCATTGGTCAGAAGAAGCGCGGAAACAATACAGCGCATCCGATTCCGGATACGCTGAGTTTTTGAGAGAACGAGTGAAGAGTGGGACGTACGATCAGGACTGAGCGTCAGCTCGTACCCTTCTTTTCTTCGCTGGTGGCAGGCTCTTCTGGCTCGCTACCGGCGAGCTTGTTATCAGCCTCGGCGGCTTCCATAGCCTTACGAGTTTCCTCCGCCCGTTTGGCACGCATCTGGGCGCGCTTCTGGCGCTTCTCGTCCAGTGTCTTCTCGCTGCCGAGAAGCTCGACGAACGCGATGTCGCCGCCATCGCCCCTACGGAAACCACCCTGAATGATACGCACATAACCACCGTCGCGGTCGCCGAAGCGCGGCG
>CAZDYZ010000485.1:0-2882 GCA_964509525.1 uncultured Acidobacteriaceae bacterium | reverse complement strand
TGCAAACGCGATTTGCTGAAAGCTCGGGTGATAATCCACTCCTATAATGATCATATTCGGCTCCTTCCTCCCGAGCCTTGGTTTGGTTTGGCACCACCAAGTGTACTCAGGTCGAGGGAGCCGACATTGTTATGAAATCAGGTGAAAGAAGACATTCGTAACTAACGGACTTCCCGTTTCTAATCCGATTCGGAGCCACTCATACCGCTTGCCGACTATCTCCAAGTGGAATCCCAGTCCCTCCAGATCAGTAAATAGTGGGGCGTTTATCGCGGGTTAACGTCTACACATCTGAAGAACTTTTTATCCGTCCCGTGGAGATTCAGCATTCCAACGGGCCACGATTGCATCAAATTTTTTCGCTGCCGCGATGTCGAGCTTGGTGACACGACAGTCCACATCCCAAGTCGTGAAGAAGACGTTCAACACTTTCCACTGATTTTCCCAACGAGGGTGGTGCGGCGGGGTCCAGGCGTCAATTTCCTTCGCGGCCGCCGCCATGAAGGCTACTACGTCGGCAAAGGATGGAAAGTCGTAGGACTTGACGATTTCCTGGGCCTTGCCACCGGCGCCCCACGCATGAGGCCCCCACTGCAGCTGCCAGCGCGCCAGTGGCTCGAGTGCAGTGCGGATCTCGGCATCCGTCATGGTCTTCTGATTGCGCTGCTCGCGCCGTGGTCGTGCCGGCGAGCCGTTTGGGTTCCTGTCGTCATGGCGTTGGATCCGCGTCAGCCCGCTTTCCTGAGCGATCCTAGCGATCAGCGTCTCGAGTCCTTCGTTCCACAAGTCGGCCCTCAGCGGTGTTGGCTCAAAACGAGCGATTGGCTGTATCGCCACGTCGAACGCATCGGCGTGCAGACGCTTGGCATCGTCCAAGAGCACAGGAATGATCGCGGTACGTCCTGCCTCGTTTGCCCCGAGGGCCGTCAGAATCTCGCGTCGGACCCAGTCCGCTGGGTCGTCGATGCGACGTCGTGCCCATTTGTCAGTCGCAGTCAGCCACGCTTCACCGACGATGAGTACCAACACCTTGGCGGCGTTGAGACCTTGCTCGAGGGCGTTTGGCCACTGATGACCTGCCCGGATAGAGCCGCGATCGAAGAACACCTCGTCCGCGCCAAAAGCCCATGACAGGCGATCGGCGATGGCGAAGGTCGCGTGCTGCGAGTCGAGCCGGCGGTAACTGATGAAGATGGAATTGGGCATGGATTACCTTTCAAAGTCGCCCAAGCGGGTGGCGAGTACGCTGGGCAGCCGAAAGTGGTCATATTGACGTAATTGGATAGAGTAGAGCAAGTTTAGAGTAGTTCGGTCGTATGAATGCGTTTCGCGCTGTCCCTGTAGTAGCACAGGCAGATCGCCTTGTCAGCATCGTTGAACGTGCAAAGATGCATGCCGTCGTCCCGGTAGCAACGGCCGGTCGACGGCGCATCGCACTCGATTTCAAGCTCCGCAGCGCCCTGGGCCCCTGCATCCATCAGAGAAACGCCCACACCGTTCATCTGGCCCAGATTCGCTCGGGATCGGCGGATTCATACCGAGAAACACGCATGTGTATAGCCTGATAGCGCCAAGTTGACTTGTTTTGGTCACGATTTAGGCATGGCTGCCGGATCGCGTGCCCTTATTGAACACCGAGGTCGGCGTCAGCTCCGGTTGAGTTCTTCCGCTGTAGCCCATTTGCACGGGCGACGCCGAGGCGGGCCAAGCGCACCCGTCCAGTGGTTCCAGACGAGGCCGCTGTGATCGAGAGTGTTCTGAAACTCGGCGGCAGCCTCCCTGCCTTGTCCCGCCGCGAGCGAGGCTTGGCCGCGAATGGAATTAGGGCGTGCTCAACAGATACAGGTCCTGCTGCCCGCCCGGACGCGCATAGATGATCGTTGAGAGGTCCCGCGAAAAATCGTACCCATTTCCGCCATAACTGATGCTGAAAGCAAACGGAACCTTGAATGCCACTTGTGATGTTCCGGTCAGTTTACCGTCCCTCCACGGCTGCCGGTAAATCATTACGGAACCGCGCGAGGCGACGGCGTACAAGAATGATTTCTGGTCGGGTGCAAGAACCACCCCGAACGTCAGCACGTCGGGAACCAACTTCGTGCACTGGTTGTCGGCAAGAGACACTTCGTACAGGCCGATGCCGCCGACGGGTTGGATGGTGAGCAAGTACTTGCCGTCTGCGGTGGTGTCCCCGACGAACCCGCATTCGACGATCACGTGGGCATCCGAGCCATCGACGCCCATTTTCCAGATCTGCGGCTCAGACTGCGACTTGCCGCTAGCCAGATAGAGCGATTTTGCATCACTGCTGAAAACATTTGACCCGACGTAAAGCCCGTTCCACGGTACCTGCCGGATATTGCTTCCGTCGGCGCCGGCGATATAGAGCTTGACAGTCCCGCCGGTGAAGTCGAGAAAAGAAAACTGAGCTCCGTCACGCGACCAAGTGCCTGTCGACAGCGTTTCCGACGAAGCAACTTTCACCTTGTTCTTGCCGTCCACATCGGAGATCCACAACTCCTGCGTCTTTGGGCCGGTGGTGACAAGGAACATAACCCGCTTCCCGTCCGGCGAGATCGCCGGCTGGGTTGCGCTCTGATCAGAGATATCCACCGATTCTCTGGCTCGCGTGTTGTAGGCGGTCAGGAATCCGGCAGATTTCCCACTGACGTAGTAGATTCCCTTGCCGTCGGGCCTTGCCATGGGACTGGAATCCGGCCCCGAGCCGAACGTCAACTGGGTCAGGGTTCGCTCGCGCAGGTCGTAGCGCCAGAGATTCCTGATGCCGTTCTCGGTATGGCTCAACAGCAGCGATTTTCCCGGCTGATCCCAGGTAAGGATGCCACTGCTGGTGATGGTGCCCAGGTCGGTCGCGGTATGGC
>CAZDYZ010000484.1:0-15896 GCA_964509525.1 uncultured Acidobacteriaceae bacterium | reverse complement strand
GCGATCTCAATGCGCCTTTCTGTAAGGATTGTCATGGTACTCATCACGTACTCGGCAAGCGCAACCCCGAATCGCTTACCTTCGCCACCAACGTTCCCGATCTTTGCGCCAAGTGCCATCGCGAGGGACAGAAGGCTGCCTTGCTTTATACCGGCGAGGAGCATCAGATCATCCCTCGTTACAACGAGAGTATTCACGGCAAGGGTCTGCTGAAAGCCGGCCTGACAGTGACTGCCACCTGCATCAGCTGTCACACGTCGCATAGCGAATTGCCAGCTTCCGACCCGGAATCGTCGGTCAACCCCAAGCACGTGCCCGCGACGTGCGGCGCCTGCCACCATGGAATCGAAGAGCAGTTCGTGCAGAGTATCCATTCGTCATCGGTAACCAAAACGGACCAGCCCCTGCCGGTTTGCAATAGTTGCCACAGTGCGCATTCCATCCGCCGTACCGATCAGGATGGCTTCAAGCTCGACATCATGAATACCTGCGGGCACTGTCACCAAGAGATCGCCAAGACTTACTTCGACACCTATCACGGCAAGGTATCTCGATTGGGTTACACCAAGACCGCGAAGTGCTATGACTGCCACGGAGCGCACGACATCCTGAAGGTGACGGACCCCAATTCCCATCTGAGTCGCGCCAACGTGGTCGCCACCTGCCGCAAGTGCCACTCCGATGCAACCCGACGCTTCGCCGGATATCTCACCCATGCTACCCACCACGATCCCCGGAAGTTTCCGTTCCTGTACTACACGTTCTGGGGGATGACCATTCTTCTCGTTGGCACCTTTACCGTGAGTGGAGTCCATACGATTTTATGGTTCCCGCGCGCTTTGCAGATGCGTCGCGAACTGCGTGCGGCTGAGGCCAGGGAGTCCGAAGAAGGAGGCCAGAGCAGGCCGAAACCCACCACTGGGCCCGAGGCAAAGGATGACAACAATGCCTAACATTAAACATCAATTCAGCGCAACTGCTGACTACGCACCCCAGCCGGTAGTTGTGCAAGAACCGCCTCCCACTGCCGGACTGACATCGGCGTCAACCGGTGCTGTGGGAGGTCGCGAGTTCGTCCGCTTCAGTCGCCTGTACCGCACCCTGCATGCCTGCATGATCGTCAGTTTCCTGACCCTGGCGGTAACGGGTCTTTCACTGAAGTTTTCCTACACCGGTTGGGCGGCAAGGCTGTCACACCTCCTGGGCGGATTTGAGACCGCGGGCTATATCCACCGCTTCGCTGCGCTGGTCATGTTCGGGACCTTCACTACGCACGTGGTAGACCTTGTGCGGCAGAAGCGCCGCAGGAGGACCTCCTGGCGATCAATTCTCTTCGGACCAAATACCATGCTGCCTACTACGCGGGACGTGCAGGAATTCGTAGGCACCTTGAAGTGGTTCGTGGGCTTTGGCCCCCGTCCCGACTACGGTCGCTGGTCGTATTGGGAAAAGTTTGATTACTTCGCTGTCTTCTGGGGGATTTTGGTTATCGGGTCCACTGGGCTGACCCTATGGTTCCCGGTGTTTTTTACCCGCTTTTTGCCGGGATCCTTCATCAACGTGGCCACCGTTATCCACAGCGACGAGGCTCTTCTCGCGACCGGCTTCATCTTCACAGTGCACTTCTTCAACACCCATCTGCGACCCGAAAAATTCCCGATGGATACCACCATCTTCACTGGCCATATGCCTCTCGCTGAGTTGAAGCGCGACAAGCCTCGCGAGTATGCTGCCCTCCTTGCCAGTGGTCAGCTTGAGGAATGCCTCGAGGAACCGCAGCCGGAGATTGTAGTAAAAGCGATCCGTTTTTTTGCATGGATTGCGCTGACGATCGGCTTCAGCGTCGTACTCTGGATTATTTATGCCATGCTGTTCGCTTATCGTTAGGAAATACCGTTGTCGGCAACAAAAATCTCGATGCTGTGAAAGAATTGTTCGCCATAATTTAAGATGGCGAAGCAATCTCGCCTATACTTTCGCTCACACGAGAATGCGCCACGGAACAATACCTACGGTAATTCGCTGGTTGTCCCCCAGAAGCAGAAGCGCCCTTATCGCCTCAGGCCGGTTGTTATGCAGTGGGTAGTGATACCAGTGGCTTTCAATGAGCTCGGGGATCAACACTGTTATGTTCCGGTCCGGCATCTCGGCTTGCTGACTCAGGGCGTAGTCCACGATCGGTCTTACGATAAAACGGAAGGGTGACTTAAGTATGACCAATTCAGGTACAGCAAGCCCTGCTTTCCTGGCCGGCAACTCCACCACCTGGCTCCACTGACGGCAAAGTTCGTCCGTGTCTCGGCCACATTCAACATGTAACACTTTAATGTCTTTCGACAACGACCAAGCAAGACGAATGGCTTTTTCCGACATCAGGCTCCATCGTTCGAGAGGAAGCAAGATGACCGGCGCATGGATGTTTCTGGTATTGATCGGAGTGCTGATCAGCGTTTCCTGATTCACACGCACGTAGTGCCGCTTAACCGAACGCATCACCAGAATCAATGCTGGGATCAGAACAACTGTAATCCATGCTCCATCGGCAAATTTCGCTATGAGCACCACCACTACCGTCACACTGGTAGCGAATGCACCCAGACCATTGATAAACATGCTCTTCGCCGCGCCAGGTCCACCCGTTCGTTTCCAGTGCACGACCATACCAGCCTGCGACATGGTAAACGCCAGGAATGCGCCCACCGCATAGAGTGGGATCAAGCGATCGGTTACCCCCCCGAAAACCAACAGCAATACGCCGGCAAGTATAGCCAGCGCATATACTCCCTTGGCAAAAATCAGACGCCGTCCGAGAGTGGTCAACGAATGTGGCAAATAGCCATTCTGAGCTATAGCCCGGCCCAGACGCGGGAAGTCAGCGAACGCAGTGTTGGCCGAGAGCGAGAGCACGACGAGTATCGACCCGATGCTTATCCAATAGAAAGTGCCGCGACCCGTGACCGCTGCCAGCAGTTGCGATAGAACGCTGTCATATCCACGCTGTCCAGGATCCGTAGCGGCAATTCCGTACACGGGCGCCAGGAAGGCAATGCCCAGTAGCATCACTATGAGGATGGCAATGATAATGGTAAGGGTGAGCTTGGCATATTTATCTGTGGGCTCGCGGAATGCCATCACCCCGTTGCTGACCGCCTCTACTCCCGTCATTGCGGTGCATCCACTTGCGAACGCTCGCAGTAGAAGCCAGACGCTGACTGATGCGGTGCTTGGCCCCAACACCGGAGGCGCCACAACTGGAACCGGGTGCCCTCCGGCGGAAAGCATCTTCGTCAACCCGACTGCGATCACTCCTAGCAAGCAGGCTATGAATACATAGGTCGGTAGGAGAAAAATACCGCCACTTTCTTGCATTCCACGCAGGTTGACCACAGTGATCAGGGCCAATATGCCCAAACAAATGTGGAGCGTGTGGCTCTGCAGCGACGGCACGGCTGAGACCAGAGCACCTACACCAGCGGAAATTCCCACCGCAGCGGTGAGGACATAATCAACCATCAGCGAAGCTGCGGCCAGTAATCCCGCCCACTCGCCGAGATTTTCGCTGGCTACGGTGTAGGAGCCCCCCCCTTGCGGGTAGGCAACAATCGTCTGGCGATAGGAGAAGTACACGATGCAGAGAAGGAGAACGATACTGACAGTGATTGGCCAAATATAGGCAGCACCAGCCATTCCGAGCGGGATCAACAGGGTCAGCGCAGCTTCGGGACCGTACGCAGCCGAGCTCAACGCGTCAAGTCCAAATATCGGAAGGCCTTTCGCGGGGCCGATTCTCTCTGCCTTTTCTTCTTCCGTAGCCAGAGGACGCCCAAAAAGTAGGTCAGCAATTTTCATACACGCTATCCGAGAGCAGCAGGGCCCGATCAGCGGGAAAGGGATTGGCTGGAATAGGGTACTTTACTGTTCACGGGAACTGTGAA
Organism: uncultured Acidobacteriaceae bacterium; assembly: GCA_964509525.1. Lineage (GTDB taxonomy): Bacteria > Acidobacteriota > Terriglobia > Terriglobales > Acidobacteriaceae > Bog-257. The sequence continues at coordinate 11,961 of CAZDYZ010000484.1, read as the reverse complement.
GACATTCCATGGCCAAACCAGGACACTCGAGTCATCGATCCGCCGGAACTCCTGCGCGTATTCAGTTCGACCCAGATCTGCAAGAGGATAATCCATCACCCAGCCGGGCTTTGTGAATATCGTGTGACACGAGAGTAATCACAGCGCATTTCAGCTCCGGGGGTGCGAGGTTTGAGGGGGCTCGTGTTAAGTTGTTGATTCCAGACGATAGAGAGGCGGCAGTTGTTTTGCGTTTGCTAGCAGCTGTCCCACACAATGGTGTGGGGACGCGGTAAAATGACCTGATAGCATTGGGTTTTGGATTCTCCGAGGGCTAGGCTCCGCAAGGGGCTTGCATGATCAGGTTCTTGATGAAGAGATTCTTCCTCCTTTTAATATCGATATTTCTTGTCTCCCCCGTGCTTCTGGGCCAGGACGGTGGCAGCGTAGTCGAAGACATCATCGTTCGCATCAACAATAACGTCATTACTACCTCCGACCTGCGCCGTGCCAAAGAGCAACTGCTGTCGGAGATGCATCAGACGGAGCCGAACGCCACGCCTCAGGAGCTACAAGAGCGCGAGAATGACCTGCTGCGCGACCTGATCGACCAGCAACTGTTGCTGCAAAAAGGCACGGAACTAGGAATTAACGCTGACGCCGAAGTTGTCAAGCGGCTTGATGAGTTGCGCAAGCAGATGCACGCCGATTCCATGGAGGATCTGGAGAAGGCGGCGCAGGCACAAGGCGTATCGTTTGAAGAGTTCAAAGAAAACATGAAGAACAGCATCATTACGCAACGCGTGATCGGACAGGAAGTAGGCGGTCACATCAACGTGACGCAGCAAGAGATTCAGCAGGAGTACGACAAACATAAAACCGAGATGGAACGCCCGGAACAGGTGCGCTTGAGCGAAATCCTGATCTCGACTCAGACCGCGCCGCCGGTGAAGACGGAAAAGGGAAAAGAAGTGCTGCCCGAACCGCCCAGCGCGGAAGCCGTGGCCAAGGCTCAAGCCAAGGCGGACCAGGTTTACGCCTTATTGCAGAAGGGCGGTAAGTTTGAAGACTTGGCGAAGCAGTATTCGGATGGTCCCACTTCAGCCGCTGGCGGCGATCTGGAATACTTCAAGCGAGGGACGCTCTCGAAGGAACTGGAGCAGCAGGTGTTCGCGATGAAGACCAACGAGTATACGCGACCAATTCGAACAAACCAGGGCTTCGTAATCCTGAAAGTCACGGAGCACCAGGACCCCGGTATTCCTCCGCTGAAGGACGTCGAGGGCAGGATTCAGGAAAACATTTATATGACGAAGATGCAGCCTGCCTTGCGCGAGTACCTTACCAAATTGCGCGAAGATGCGTATATTGACGTCAAGAGCCCGAACGTCGATACTGGGGCCAGCCCCAACGAAACCAAGCCGGTTTACACCACCGCAGCCACCCAAGATTCGTCGAAGCCCAAGAAAAAGAAGAAGCTAGGGCTATTCTAGCGGGGTGGACGGAGTCTCCAGAGTATTTCGTGTACTCGTTATGTGTGGCTACCGCCGTATCTTCCACACGATCTGGCGCAACATGCCAAGCAGAACCTTTGCATCTGGGGCGCTGATACTAAGACGACGGATGAGACGGCGCAGCTTCTCCTCGGTCGCGGCGCCGCCGTTTGCATTTGTGTAGCCACTCGCCTGGAGTGCTTCCAGGAGAACCGCGATAATTCGCTCTGCTTCGCCTGCGCTGGCCGAAGGCAGGTTCTCCGGCGACCGAACCACCTTGGCATCACGCACTAATTCGTACAGACAAACCGCAACTGCCTGGCCAAGGTTCATTGAAATGTGCTCTTCACGCGTAGGAATACGCATCAGCCAATGGCAATGGCTGAGATCCTCGTTGGAGAGGCCGACCTTCTCCGAGCCGAACAGGAGTGCGATGCGGCCCGCGCCGCGACGGGATAGCTCCTTGCGGATGAGGCGCGCGCCCGCATCCGGTAGCAAAAGCCGGTGCTGCAATTTGCGGTCGCCCACTGCGGTTGTGCCGACTACAAGCGTGCAATCGGTAACTGCTTCGGATGCACTCCCATACTCTTCCGCGTGGGCCAGCACAGCTGAGGCGCCCACAGCAGAGCGCGCCTCCCGAAACGCCAGTTCGTATGGGTTTACCACGCGCAGGTGAGAGAAACCGAAGTTGCTCATGGCGCGAGCGGCCGCACCCAGGTTAAGAGGATTGCGCGTGCCAACCAGAACGACACGGATCCTTTCGACAGCATCCAACATGGGAGAAGATGTATCTACCTCTGGCTGATTGTAATCTGCGGATAGAGCAGGTAGATCTGCAGGTCCAGGTTTTTCAGGAAACGATACCGGACGAGGAGCAACTGAGCGCTTCATCACCCAGTCATCCCAGAAGTGGCAGAGCGGACGCACGTTGCGCTCAGAAAAGTGCCTGGTCGCTTGCTCAGGCGCTCGGCGGCAGAGCCCGAAGCCATTTTCGGCACCAGCAGCCGAATGCAGGTGTCGTAAAGTACCTCCGCCAGGCAGCGGTGTGCGGCGATCCGGGAATTCAACGGCTGGCTAAACTATTAGTAGAGCGTAGTCCGACGGGAATCTTACGTTATTCACCGCGCAGCGACCTCATGCGGTCTGCAACATGCGCGAGAGGCAATATTCGCAGAAGGCGCTGTTCTTGATGTCGATCCACTCCACGGCGTGAGATGGCGCCATAGCGCAGCGATAGTCGTGGCAGTGGGTGAGATGCAGGGTGTGCCCCAGTTCGTGCACCGCCTCGATTAGTAGACGACCAGCTAGCAGGTCTGCATCTGACGGCAAGCCATAGAATTCCTGCTGCAAACGATGATGGGAAACCACTGCCAGCGTTCCCCCGAGCTGCGCTTCACCAAAAACGAAGGTCAAAATGGGAATGTACAGATCGAGCCCGGTAACTCCGAGCAGGCGCCAAGTCTGGCTGTTGACATAGCGCTGCATGCTTGCAAGGATTTCGGAGGAATGGTACTGCTGGCGTTCGGCGTGCAGTGCGAAGCAGGGGTCGAGCGGCGGCGAAAGAATCTCCGCAGGCTTGCGGAATTTCTCCTGAAGCGCCTGGCTCAGCCATTCCAGCAGCCGGGCGTCCAGCACACCCACCGGCAGCAACTGTAGCTTTTTCATCGGCTCTCGACGCCAGTCAGCTCTTTCTCTTTTCGATTCCACCCGTACTTCTTCAGTTTGTGGTGTAAGGTGACTCGGTCGATGCCGAGCACCTCCGCAGCATGCGTCTGATTGCCGCTGCACTCCTCCAACACGCGCAGAATGTGCATCCGTTCCACTTCTTCCAAGCTACGGACATCGCCCAGGCTGGTTCCGTTCCTCGACCTCAGGGTGAAGTCTTGCTCGCGCAGCTCGGGCTCCAGCGCCACCACCATGGCGCGTTCCACCGCGTTCTCCAGCTCGCGGACATTGCCCGGCCAATTGTATTGTTGCAATGCATTCATCGCCGCCGGCGAAACTCGCGTAATCTTCTTGCCCATTTCACGTGAGAACTTGCGGGCAAAGTGGTCCACCAGCAGCGGGATATCCTCTCGGCGTTCGCGAAGCGGTGGAATTTCGATGTGAAAAACATTCAGTCGATAGAACAGGTCGGGACGAAATTTCCCCTCCTCGATCAGCTTCCCGAGGTCCCTGTTGGTCGCAGCTACGATGCGGAAGTCAACCTTGATGGTCTGGTTCCCGCCAACGCGGGTGATCTCCCTCTCCTGCAGAACCCGTAGCAGGTCGGTCTGCGTTTTCAAGCTGATATCGCCGATTTCATCCAGGAATACAGTGCCACCTTCGGCAATTTCGAACTTGCCCTTCTTGCGATATTGCGCCCCGGTGAACGCACCCTTCTCATGACCAAAGAGCTCGCTCTCCAGCAGGGTCTCGGTGAGCGCTCCGCAGTGGATGACGACAAGAGGATGAAACCGGCGCGAGCTGCCGGCGTGAATGGCCCGCGCTACGAGCTCTTTTCCGGTGCCGCTCTCGCCCGTGACAAGCACCGTAGCGTCGGTCGGCGCAACCGTTTCGATGGCGTTGAAGACGCGCTTCATAGCTGTACTTTGCCCAATGATCTCGCAGGGATGGGCGATCGCAGCGACGGTCTCCTTCAGGCGGACATTTTCCTGCTGCGTGTGCCGATGGGCCATGGCGTTAGCTACCAAGTGCGCAAGCTCATCGGGATCAAGCGGCTTGTTAACATAGTCAAACGCGCCGTTCTTGAGCGCAGCGATCGCAGTCTCCACCGAGGCATAGCCGGTCATAATGATGACTAGCATGTCAGGATGACTCTCGTGCAGGCGTCGCTGCAACTCAATGCCGTCTGTGCCGCGCATCTTGATGTCCACCAACGCGACGTCGAAGGTCTGCTCGGCCACGCGCGTGAGCGCCTCGCTGGCGCTTTCGGCGGTGGCGACTTCATAGCCTTCTTCGGTGAACCACTTGGCCAGCGAGTCACGCACGCTGAGCTCATCGTCAACGATTAGCAATTTGCCTTGCGCCATTTCTCTACCTCACTTCAGCCATGGCATGGTCAGCCTCGCCGGTGACCGTGGGATTTTGGCTGTCAACAGGCAGCACAATCTTGAAAGTTGTTCCTTGGCCCACGACCGAGTTCATCTCGATTCGCCCTCCGTGCCGTTCCACGATGTTCTGGCTGATGGCCAGGCCAAGGCCCGAGCCTCCGGACTCCTTGGTGGTGTAAAAGGGCTCGAAGATATGCGGGAGGTGCTCCGCCGGAATACCGACGCCGTCATCACGGATGACAAGCTCAATCGTGGAATCGGCAGTCAGGCGGGTGGTGATCCACAGATTGCCCTCTTGCGGCATGGCGTCGAGGGCGTTGATGACCACGGCCAGCACCACTTGCTCGATCTGCGCCGGATCACAATGCGCCATCGGCAAATCGGGTGCGAGGTCGAGGTTCAGCTGGATGCCCGACATATCCATTTTGTGTTGCACCAGGCGCAGGCAACGATCGATCACCTGGTTGAGATCGCACCAGGCAAGGTTCATGGGAGAAACCCGTGAGAAGCTCAGCAGGTTTCTTACCAACTCGCCACAACGCTTACTTTCGCTGGCAATTAAGTCCAGTGATTCTCGCATCTCGTCTTTGCATGGCACGCTGGCGGCGTTCTTCTCGATCCAACGCTTTACCAGCTTGGAATAGGTAAGAATGCCGGACAGCGGATTGTTGATTTCGTGCGCCACGACCGCAGCCATCTTGCCTATAGTCGCCATCTTCTCCACGTGCAGCATGCGTTGATGCGCCTGCTTCAGCTCACGCGTCTTCTCGGAGACGCGGTCTTCCAGCGTACGGGCCCACGCTGTGATCTCCTTTTGCGCAACTCGCAGCCGGCTACTCATGTCGTTAAACGACTGCGCCAGTTCGCCAACCTCGTCGTGCGAGCGAACTGGGATCTGATAGCCAAGGTTACCGGTCGCGATGCGTTCCGTCCCGGTCTCCAGCTCACGCAGCGGATTGTGTACGACGATCCAAACGAACAGCCCGCTGAGGAAAACTACCCCCAGCAGGGCAACGGCAGTGTAGGTAAGCATTTCACGGCGCTCGCGGGTCAGGTTTTCGTCAACTTTCGCAAGCGAAAGATTGGTGTCCAGCACGCCAAGGATCTGCGTGCTTGGGGGATGGGCGTGGCAAGCCGCATTCGAACAGGCAGGTTGATTCTCGATCGGCGTGATTATTCCCAGAATGCGGGTATGGGCCGTGCGATAGACACGAAAGCGGTCGATACGGTTCAGACGGGTTAGCGGCTCCGATTGCGCATGGCAGCCATAACAAGCTTCAGCACCCTTGTCTACCATGCTGCCGACTTCCGAAGGTGCCGTAGAGTAGCTGATCACGCCTTGAGGATTCAAGATGCGGACCCGCACCACGCCAGGCTGATCTGCCATGTTTAGCATCATCTCGTAGAGCCCGGTGCGATCGTTGTTCAGCATGTAATGTGAAGCACTGAGGCGCAGTACTTCGCTCTGCTGCTCGGCGCTGACCAATGCCGCAGCCTCCAGGTGCTTGCGATGAAGTTGGATGGTGAAATATCCCAGCAGCACAAAGATGATGAGCATCACCACGAAAATCGAGGCCATCAGCTTTGCGCTGATACTCCGCCCCAGCCGTTGGATCCAGCGTGGATGAAACACAAAAGCATCCTCTAGCGCGCCGGGCCACATTTCCGACTTGTCAGTCTCCGGCATGCAATGGCACCGCGAATTCTGCGACTGCCTCCGGTTCGCGGAGTGCCGGGATATGTGCCCTCTCCTTGGGGAAGATAGGCAGATACTTTGCTGCTGCGCCGAAAATGGCGAACCCGAGCGCAACAAACATGCCGGTGATCACCACTTCCGTCCACTTTGGCGTATAGCGGCCGCCTACTGCGGTCTCGACACCGGTGATGGTGACATTCAGACGGTTGCTTACGAATCCGAGCAAAGTCAACACGGATGCCAGATAGAGGCCCTGAGCGCTTTCGCGAAACCTCCGTACCAGTAACAGGCTGCATGGAACAACCACAGACAGAAGGATCTCCAGCAGGAAGAAGCGCTGCTCATAGCTCGATACCAAGATGAGCTTCAGGACACCACGATGGTAGAGGTCCTCGAAGCGCAGAATCGCGTAGAGCGCCAGCACGACGAGCAGCGCGCGACCCAAGTCAATCAACACACCAACCTCAAGTTCGCGGCCAAAGTACCGGGAGCTCATCGAAGACTCGAAGATGGTCATCGCTAACCCGACGGCGATCGCTGACAGAAAGAAAAACACCGGCAACAGCGGGCTCCACCAAAAGGGATGCAGTTTGTTGGGCATGATCAAGTACAGCGTGCCTAGCGAGGACTGATGTAGCGTCGAGAGCAGCACTCCCAGTACCACGAACGCGACCATGAGACGCCGGATAACGCGCAACGGTGTCCGCAGGTTGAAGCGTTCGAACACGATCGGCGAGAACTCCAAGGCCAGCACCGTCGTGTACAACATGACGCACCAGGCAACCTCGAACATCACAGAATGCGGATTACGCATGACCAGCGGATGCCATATGTTCCAGGGCAGTCCTAGGTCATACATGAGTGCGGCGCATACCAGCAGATAGCCAAGGAAGGCCGTCAGAATCGTAGGCCTTACGATGGAATGCAACCGTTTGATGTTGAAGATCTCGACAGCCGTGGTCAGGATAAAACCGCCAGCCGCCAGCATCACGCCGCACATCACGTCGAAGCCGATCCACAGTCCCCATGGAAATTGGTCGCTGAGGTGGGTGGAAGCGCCCAGCCCATAGGAGAACCTTACATACGTGGAGTAGATTCCTGCGATCATGATGAGGATGAATATCGTCTTCCAGAATGTGAACCGTACTCTGGGGAGCGTCATCGGACACCGCCTTGGTGCTGCTTTTCTTCAGCCTCGGCCTGCGCCACGTCCTGGCGGCGATGCGTGATCCAGTACAGGCCGCCCAGCAACACGCCGCACAGCGGAACAAAATCAGGAATGCGGGACAATACTTGGTAGGTGTACATGGGGAGTGCGCGCTCGGTCAGGTCTGTTCGGTAGCCAAACCGGCTCCAGGGGATGGAAGAAAGCAGCATGACCGACGTGCCCCCCACCTCGGTTTCCCCGTAGATATGGGGCAAATAATTGCCGGGGTTGTCGTGAATCCGCTTTTTGGCTTCTTCCAGCAGTTCGTTGCGATCACCGAACTTGGTGGCACCAGTGGGACAGATCTCTGCGCACGCGGTCGGTCTTCCCGCTGCTACGCGCTTGCCACACATGACGCACTTGCGCACTCCCGGAATCGCTCTTTCCCACTCGTACTTCGGCACTCCGAAGGGACAGGCTGCCATGCAGTAGCGACATCCCATGCAGCGGCTCTTGTCGTAGGTGACCGGCCCGAGGGCGGTCTTCCTTAGCGCTCCCACCGGGCAGACCGAGGCGCAGGTCGGGTCAGCGCAATTCATACACAGACGACGCATGAACTTGTCGTCCCTTGCCTGAATGGCGGTGTACTTGTGCGCAGAGGTAATTTCCTCGGCGGCGATGCGGTCGTCGTACGGCAGTCCGTTTTCTGTAGCGCAGGCCTGCTCACATTGCTTGCAGCCAATGCACATCGTCGCATCGTAGAGGATTCCCTTACTCATTGATTTCTCTCCAAGTCGCCTTGGCAGCCCAGTCGGACTCCGGAGGGGAAGCGGCGCCAGCCAGAACGCCGTCAGGGCGACTATCGAACTTCGGGGAGGATTTGCTACTCCAGACCCACCCAGAACACAAGGGACTGGTGTAGCTCCGTAAAACCTAAAACTACTTCAAACTCTTCACGTAAGCAGCGAGCTTTGTGGCTTCGCTGGTACTCACGCCCTTATTGACAAAAGCGTGCGAAGCCTTGTGCTGTGGCCCGCCATTCTCGATATAGTCGGCAATTTCGGTGTCTGAAGCCTTCTGCACTGTCGCCGACGAAAACTCGGGAACCCCCATCTTCTTGCCACCAGCAGAGCCTTTTCCATCAGCACCATGACATCCGGCACACTTTGCCTTGTAAATCTCCTCGGTGCTTTGCGCCCAAGACAGGTTGGGAAGGAGCAGGAACAAGGCGACTGCTATCAGTAGCACGGTTAAGATGACCTTCTTCATGACGTCTCCTATAAGTGATTATGAAAACTGGGCTTGTGGTCGGGCGCCTCCTACTGCCGCTGCTTCCCGCTTGCCCCGCGCACTCTAACCTCGATGCGTACAATCTCAGTGTGTTACACAGAGTTAGGCAGTGCTGTGACGGGAGTCACCCGTCCTAGTGATGGATTTCGCAACAGTCGGAAAGGGCGTTTCGCAGCAGCTGTGGCGATTCGCCACAAGGCCACCAAGCCCCAAAGAACTTTCGACGACGGAATTCCACCCTTTTGACGGGGCTCTTCAATACCCGAGAATGGCTTACAAGTGTTGAGATTCTCAGCTACACGGCGACGTTGGGGTAAGTGTCGGCTGAAGGCTTAGTCGCCGCTAACCGTAGTTACAAGAGTGGATGCACTGGCAGCCCGTCGATGAGTAGGCGTGGGCTGGAAAAAATTCAATATTCCGTAGATTACCCAATATCCCACCGTTATACCAAAGGCAAACGCCGCAACGATTGTCAACAGCACCAGAAACGAGAGCATAAACGAGGTCATGGTTCTTTTCTTTGGATGCGCCTTCATCAATCCGGGTTTATATGCCGGGTATTCTGCCTATCGGCAATGGCAGGCTACTCTTGAATCCAGGATCGCGTTGGCCCATCCACCCCCAAGGTAACTTTAACTCGCGTTGACGGCTATGGATGTTGGCAACTAAGATACATGAGTAGAGTTGCGCTTCCCCTCTCGCGGAGTGTCTAGAACAGCACACCACGTCAAAACTGTGGCTCCAAGAGCTATCTCGGGGGTATTCCTCAGCCAAGGGTCCCCTCGGCTGCACTTGGGGCAAGCTCTCGGACTCGGCTGTCTCCCGACTCGGGTGTGGCGCAGGATGACAGATTAGAAGCGCAACACCTAGCGATATTAGCCATGGGTATTACCAGTATTAGCGTGCGCGGAGCGCGCCAGCACAACCTGAAGAACATTCACGTCGAGATTCCCCGTAACACGCTGACCGTCATAACCGGGCTCAGCGGCTCGGGCAAGTCGTCGCTCGCTTTTGACACTATCTACGCCGAGGGTCAGCGCCGCTATGTCGAAACTCTCTCGGCATATGCCCGCCAGTTTCTCGACCAGATGGAAAGGCCCGATGTGGACAGCATTGATGGCCTCAGCCCATCCATAGCCATCGAGCAGAAAACAACTAGCCGCAGTCCGCGGTCAACAGTAGGAACAATCACCGAGATTTATGACTATTTGCGGCTGTTGTATGCATCGATCGGTGTCCCTCATTGTCCGCAATGCGGGCGAGCCATCTCGCGTCAGTCAGCCGAACAGATCGTGCAGCAAGTGATGGAATTGAAGCCCGAGGACCGGGTTATGGTGTTGGCGCCCATCGTGCGCGGACGCAAAGGTGAATTCAAGAAGGAAATCGACAAGCTTGTGCAGCAGGGCTACACACGGGCTCGCGTCGACGGTGAATTGCGTAACATCACGGACGAGGAGATCAGGCTGGACAAGCGCAAGAACCATACTATCGAGCTTGTGGTGGACCGTCTGCTGGTAAAGCCGGGAGACGACCGCCGCCTGGCCAATGCGGTCGAGCTGGCGATGAAAATGTCGAACGGATTAGTGCAGGTGGCCATCGTGGGCGGAGGAGAGCGGCTGTACTCTTCTAAGCTGGCCTGCCCGGATTGCGGGGTCAACGTGCCGGTGCTGGAGCCACGCTCGTTCTCCTTCAACAGCGTCTATGGTGCATGCCTGGAGTGCAATGGGCTGGGCAGCAAATTCGATTTCGATGCCGCTAAGGTGATTGTGGATTGGTCGAAGCCACTGCTCGAAGGAGCTCTCGGTCCCGGTTCTGCTTCGCAAAGCCTCATCCGTATCCTGCACCTGGCGGCTGAAACATACGGTTTCAGCCTGACCCAGCCTTTTGCGCAACTGCCCCGCAAGACGCAGAACCTAATTCTCTACGGGCCAGAGCCAGGCGAGAAAAGGCGCGGCTTTCTCGGTGTGTTCGCGTATTTGCGGCGTGCTATGGAGGAAAGCAGCTCGGAGGCGTATCGCGACTGGCTACTGGACCACATGTCGGCAACCGTCTGTCCTGCCTGTCATGGCCAGCGGCTGCGCCCTGAAAGCCTCGCCGTGAAAGTAAACAGCCTCTCGATCGCCGACTTCACTTCCTTGCCGGTATCGCGCGCGGTGGAAGCAATTGCACAGATCATGCTCTCCCAGCGCGAGGAGCTGATTGCCGGACGAATTCGAAAGGAAATCGCCGAGCGCCTAGGGTTCCTTAATGCCGTGGGACTGGGCTACATCTCACTCGATCGCTCGGCCATGAGCTTGAGCGGCGGCGAAGGGCAGCGTATTCGCCTGGCTACGCAGATTGGCTCGAAACTGCGCGGCGTGTTGTACGTCCTCGATGAGCCTTCCATCGGCCTGCATCATCGCGACAACCACCGTCTGCTGCAGGCGTTGGAGTCGCTGCGCGATCTGGGCAACACGGTGATCGTCGTCGAGCACGACGAAGATACCATCCGACGGGCAGACTATGTAATCGACCTTGGCCCGGGTGCAGGCCGCCACGGTGGCGAAGTAGTCGCTCGGGGAACACCAAAGGAAATTGAGGCTGAACCTCGTTCGCTCACTGGTCAATACATCTCTGGCGAAAAACGGATCACATATCGTTATGCGCGACGGCAGCCAAACGGGAAGGCAATCACGATTTACGGAGCTTGCGAGAATAACCTAAAGCATCTCGATGTCAGTTTTCCGCTCGGCGTGATGACGCTGGTCACAGGCGTGTCGGGCTCCGGAAAGTCCACGCTGGTGAATGATATCCTGTACCGCGCGTTGGCAAAGGCGGTTTACGGCTCGCGCGAAGAGCCTGGCGCGCATAAGGCAATCGCAGGAACGGAATTTATCGACAAGGTCATTCAAATTGACCAGTCACCCATCGGACGCACACCGCGTTCAAATCCCGCTACCTACACCGGTGTCTTTACCCACATCCGTGATCTCTTCGCTATGCTGCCGGAGGCACGCGAGCGTGGCTACAAGGCTGGAAGATTTTCCTTCAACGTTGCCGGTGGACGTTGTGAAGCCTGCCAGGGCGAAGGTCAGCGGCGTATCGAAATGAATTTCCTGCCGGACGTGTATGTGCTTTGCGAGGTTTGCGGCGGCAAACGCTACAATCACGAAACGCTCGCAGTGCAGTACAAAGGATACTCCATTGCCGATCTGCTGGAATCGCCGGTCGCCGACGCACTGCCGGTCCTGGAGAATTTTCCGCAGATCAAGCAAAAGTTGCAGACGCTGATAGATGTCGGGTTGGGTTACATTCATCTAGGAC
>CAZDYZ010000483.1:0-6154 GCA_964509525.1 uncultured Acidobacteriaceae bacterium | reverse complement strand
AATGCAGTTCCTCGATGTCAACTCGTATGTCGGGGATCCGAAGGGCACGATAACCCTGGCCGCGCAGTTCTCCAGCCTGCCTGACGGAACCAATTACGTGTCGCAAACTGTTCTCAACGCTCAGGCCAAGCAAATCACAGTGACGACGACCAATGGGCAGTACAGCAAACTCACGCCATAACCTGTTCCTCGATTGTCGGTTTAATGATGGGTGAATCCGCTCCGTAATTCTCACTGAAGAAATCGGCCGGAGCGTCGCGCGGAGAAACGCGGTCGTCTCGGGCAAGACGCGCTACAGTGCCATCTAAATCGAGTGGGGGATCTTGAGTAAGGGGCAGTAGCGCACACACCCGCGGAGATGTCAGCCATACCAGCCTTGCCTCAATGAGACCGCTGGGATGTCAGAGTCCGTCTCTCGGATTTTTTACCAACGTCGTTTCGGAATCTCCAATTTGAAGTTTTCTCCCCTACCCACTTCTATTGGTTCGCCAGCGTGCACTCCACGTTCATCTCCTTACAGACTTTCAGTACGCCTTGCACCACCAGCGAGGTCGGATCCGGCTGGCTCCCAGTCAAGCTTGAAGCAATCACCAGTTGGCTGAGTTGTTCACTTAGGGGCGTGGCCTGCAAGCTTGCCACCTGCACGCCGTTGGTAAATTGCACCAGTCGCTTCCTGGCATCCTGCAGGGTAATCTTGACATCCGCGCGAGCGGATAGGTGCTTGATTGCCGCCTGGTATACCTTATCGGCGTTGGCTTCCAGGACAACGGTGGCAACGTCGAAGCCGGCCCCATCTTTGGAGCGATCACTCATCTGTTGCACACGTCCAGCGACGGCGCGCGCTACCATTACCCATTGTGCCCGAGCGCTGATCGTACTCATGGTTATTGCTGCTGCGATAAAGGCCAGGGCTAATCTTCTGCACCGAGTCATGATTTGCCTCCCGTCTGTGGCGAAGTAATCCCAGACGATAGCACAGCCTCGTTTACTGAACACACAACTCGTTGCCCGCATGGCCTGAGGACACTCCCATAAAATGCAACTAAATGGTTGCTTTTCATTGAGCGGTTGAGCTAACATGCAACCTTGAGGTTGCGTATGAACGATCGTATTGCGAAGCGCATTGAACTCAAGGCACCGGTCTCGCGGGTTTGGCGTGCCCTGACGGATTACCGGGAATTCGGAGAGTGGTTTGGCGTAAAACTGGAAGGCCCGTTCGTTCCTGGCCAGGTCGCGCGTGGCCGAATCACCCATCCTGGTTACGAGCACCTGACGTGGGAGGCGGTCGTACAAGCAATGGAGACGGAAAAACTCTTCTCCTTCACCTGGCATCCCTATTCCGTCGATCCCAAAGTCGACTATTCCCAAGAGACGCCTACGCTGGTTGAATTCAGGCTGGAGAAGATCCCGAACGGAACCTTGCTTCAGCTTACGGAGTCGGGCTTTGACAAAATCCCCAGCCACCGCCAACGGGAGGCTTTCCGCAGGAATGACGAAGGTTGGACCGCCCAAATGAAGAACGTCGAGAGTTATGTCGCGCAGAGGTCGTAGTGGCAGGGCCGCCAGACGACAGGCTCGCGCAACCATCTTTGCCGCGCTCGGTGATGGGACGCGGCTGTCGCTGGTTGCAAGGCTCTCTTACGGACAGCCGCATTCCATCTCTCGTTTGACAGAGGGCTCGGGGCTGACCCGCCAGGCGATCACCAAGCACCTCCACGTACTGGAGAAGGTAGGCATCGTACGTGGCGTGCGTCTGGGTCGCGAGAGCCTGTTTGCATTCGATCCTCAGCCGATTGCAGAGATCAGGGAATACCTCGATCTAGTTTCCGAACAGTGGGATCGGGCACTGGCCAGGCTAAAGTCGTTTGTCGAAGACTAAGTGCTCATCCATCCCAGCTGAGCCAGCCTGGGTAGGGAATCCGGCGTGTAGTCCAGAGAATGGAAGCGGGCGGATACACCAGCAGTTGGCAAAGCACCGCGGTCAAAGCTGATTCCTTGTTGCAGTAGCCTAACTACGTTCCCCAGTTTTGACCAACTTCATAGATATCGATCCTAGGGCACGATCGCTGCCGCTCCATCGATCGCATCACGCTTCACCGCAGCCAGAGCTTCATTGGCCTGGTCGAGCGGGAAGGAAGTGACTTTGGGATGCAGCTTGATCTCGGCCGCGAGCTGGAGGAAGTCGCGGGCGTCGGCCCGGGTCATGTTGGCGACGCTGCGGATCTGGCGTTCGCCCCACAGCAGGTGATCGTAATCGAACTCCGGCATGCGATCGAGGTGAATGGCATTGATGGCAACCACGCCGCCTTTGCGCAGACTGGCAAGTGCTGTCACAACTACATCTCCACTGGGCGCGAAGCTGACGGCACGGTCGAGTTCGACCGGTGGTCTGTCGGTTTCCGAGCCGACCCACTTCGCGCCCAGCGACTCAGCCAGGCGGCGATGCGATTCGCCCCGTGTGGAGACGTACACGTCGCACTTCCATGCGTGAAGAACTGCGATTGCAAGGTGGGCAGAAGCGCCAAAGCCAAATAATCCAACTCGCTCTCCCTGCGCGACTCCCGCCACCCGCAGGCTGCGAAAGCCGATGATGCCAGCGCACAGCAGAGGTGCGGCATGGAGATCGTCGAGCGCAGGGGGAAGCGGAAAAACGAAATCGGCGCGAGCCAGTGCATATTCAGCATAGCCCCCGTCCACCATGTACCCGGTGAAGGTAGGTGCGTCGCAAAGATTCTCCATGTTGCCGCGGCAATACCAGCAGGTGCCGTCGGTGCCGCCGATCCAGGAGACGCCGACGCGAGTTCCCAGGGCAAGCTCGGCTGTGGCGCCTTCGACAATGTCGCCCACGATCTGGTGGCCGGGAATGAGCTGCTGGCGGCGCGGAGGCAGCTCGCCTTCAACGATGTGCAGGTCAGTGCGGCAGACGCCACAGGCGCGGACCTTCAACAGCACATGTCCGGGTTCCAGTGTGGGCCGGGGCACATCAGACAAGCCGAGTGGTCGCTGTTGCACCGGTCGCGGAAGGGTCAGGACTGCAGCGCGCATCAGAGTTCCCGCAACTCCCGACTATAATTCTAGCCCCTTGCCGGAAGCTGCTGCTTCGGAGCAAAAGGCGGACTGGTTAGGGTTCTCACCTCCAGCTTTCATCCCGCCGCCATGCCCATCCATCGTCCGTGGCGAGGTTTTCGTCACTCTGGCGCTTACAACCGCCGCTCCTTTTGCGTCCAAGCGAGGCGTTATGTCTATGGGGTGAATTACCTGCTTGCGGGCCGAGCTTCCCACTCCTGGACTGCTTCGAAAATGCATCTGTGCAGCGCAGGACTTGCAGAGGGCTGTGAACTGCCTCCCAAGAACGGCTTTACCAACGCTATGCCGGATTGAACGCCCAGCGGAAGAAGCCAATGTTCGGCACCCCTGCCCCGATTCAATCCCCGATGATGAAACACGCTCTATCCAACCTTCGCGAAATGAGGAGTGCTCCATGAACAAGCTTCGCATCTTTCTTCTGAGTCCATGCCTGGCCCTGGCGGCGTTGCTGTGCCATGCACAGTCAACTCAACTGAATCTGCCGCGGCAGAGCCAGCATGCAATCGTGACCCAGCGCATCGGGGTCACTGACATCACCATCAATTATCACCGCCCGCTGGCGAATGGACGCAAGGTTTGGGGCGGCTTGGTGCCTTATGGTCAGGTCTGGCGCGCCGGCGCCAACGAGAATACAACTATAACCTTCACCGATCCGGTAACCATTGAAGGGAAGCCGCTCGCGGCCGGAACGTATGGTCTGCACATGATTCCGACTGAGAATCAGTGGACCATCATCTTCTCTAAGATGCACACCGCCTGGGGAAGCTTCAGTTACGACCAGTCCGAAGATGCTTTGCGCGTCACTGTGAAGCCGGAAGCTTCCGACCTTCACAACGCTCTGGTCTACGACTTTGACCAGCTCCAGCCGGACTCGGCTGTCGTCACCATGAGCTGGGACAAAGTTGCCGTTCCTTTCAAAGTCGCCGTCAATTTACCCGAAACGGTCGATGCCAGCCTGCACAACCAGCTGCGGGGACTGTCGCAATACACGTGGGACGCCTGGGATGACGCCGCGACTTATATGGTCGATAACAAAATGGACCTCAACGAAGCGCTGAAGTACGAAGACAAGTCCATTCAGAACGAAGAGCGCTTCGAAAATCTCATGACTAAGTCGCGCATCCTGGATGCTATGGGCCAGAAGGATCAGGCCACAGCTATCCGGAACAAGGCACTGGCCATGGGCAATGCCCAGCAGTTATATGGCTATGCACGCCAGCTACAGCGCCAGAAACAACAGGACGAGGCGTTTGTCATCTATCGCACGATGGAGAAAAAGTATCCCGACAACTGGCTGGCACACGCCGGCATGGGCCGTATCTATTGCAGTCAAGGTGATTACACCAAAGCCACCCAAGAGATGAAGCTTGCGCTGGCCACCGCTCCGGATGCGGGAAAACCCAGCGTAGAGAGCCTGATCAAACGGCTGGAGGCTAAAGACGACATTAACAAATAGGACGGTCGGCGACGGCAGTGGGTCAGAAGATCCCTGACCCACTGTTGGCAAGGTTCGCCCCGCCTGCTCAAGCGGCGTGTGGCGTCTGCAGGTATGCCCAGCGCTCCACCAGTTGGCGGTTGGCAATGCGCCATATGACAATGCCGGCAAACTGCAGCTTCGTCAATTACTCTTGACCTTGATTGCCTCCAGACCTTGCACCGTTTATAGTTATCGGTTTGCTTTGCCTCGTCGGAAGCCCCTGCCTGGACGACAATTCACGCGATCGTATGCCTGCGGAGTCTTTATGACAAAACGTGTTGGCCTTCTGCTGTGCATTGTTTCGCTCAGCCTTGGCCCCTTTGCTTTCGCTGACGAAGGCATGTGGTTGTTCAATTACTTCCCTGTGGATAAGGTGAAAGCCAAGTATGGATTTGTCCCCGACCAGACATGGCTCGATCACGTGCGGCTCTCATCCGCCCGCGCGCCGAATGGTTCG
Organism: uncultured Acidobacteriaceae bacterium; assembly: GCA_964509525.1. Lineage (GTDB taxonomy): Bacteria > Acidobacteriota > Terriglobia > Terriglobales > Acidobacteriaceae > Bog-257. The sequence continues at coordinate 1,133 of CAZDYZ010000483.1, read as the reverse complement.
TCTTCGTTCGTGTCCGTTAACGGACTCATCTTCACCAATCATCACATCGCGCAAGGCTGCATTCACGATCTCTCCACCCACGGCAAGGACTACATGAAGAACGGCTTCTACGCCGCGACACGGGCAGAAGAGCCCAAGTGTCCGGGCGTGGAGTTCCTGGTGCTCGAAGACATCGAGGACGTTACCGACAAGGTGAACGCAGCAGCCAAGCCCGGCATGTCAACGGCTGATGTCGGCAAGGCCCAGCGCGAGGAGATGGGCAACCTGGAGAAGGATTGTTCGCTCGCCGGCACACGGTGTGACGTGGTTACGCTGTTTTCCGGCGCTATGTATAACCTTTATAAGTACAAGAAATACGATGACGTGCGCCTGGTGTTTGCGCCGGAGTTCGACATTGCCTTCTTCGGGGGCGATCCCGACAACTTCGAATATCCGCGCTACGACCTCGACATCTCGTTCTTTCGCGTCTACGAGAACAATCAACCCGCCAGGACCGAACACTATCTGAGGTGGTCTCAGGACGGCGTCAACCAAGGCGACCTGGTCTTCGTGTCTGGGCATCCCGGCCGTACTGGCCGTCTGCTCACGGTGGACCAACTCCAGTTCCTGCGCGACGTGCAATATCCCTGGCAGCTCAAGACACTATCCCGCCGCATTGACGTGCTGCACGCCTTCAGCGCGCAGTCGGCGGAAAACGCACGCGATGCCGAAAGCGATTTCTTCAGTTTGCAGAACAGTTTCAAGGCGATCACCGGTTACCAGAGCGCGCTGCTTGACAGGGACGTGATGGCCAGAAAGACCACCGATGAAAAAGCCCTGCGCGATTATGTCCACTCACATGCTGCGCGCCAGCAGGAGTCTGGCGATCCCTGGACAGAAATCCGCAAGGCGGTGAGCGTCCAACAGCAGATGTTTCTTCCCTTCACTTATATTGATAGCCTGGCTGGCTTTCGTGGCGAACTCGCGCGTTACGCTCGCACCATTGTGCGCGCTGCCGGGGAGAGACAGAAGCCCAGCAACCAGCGCATTCGTGGTTATCAGGACTCGGCGCTGCCAACGCTCGAACAACGGTTGTTTTCCACCGCTCCGGTGTACAAGGGGGTTGAGCAGGTGCAGTTGGCAGAAAGCCTGAA
>CAZDYZ010000482.1:0-11626 GCA_964509525.1 uncultured Acidobacteriaceae bacterium | reverse complement strand
CAGCGAGGACGAATGGACAATCTTGTGGCCGTGCTGCTCGAAATAGCGCACAAACGTCGACCGGACCTCAGCACCGGAAAGCTTGCGCCTGGGCATAGGGAATATAGAAATTCTAACAGCACAGCGAGGTACTCTGCGGCTGCGGCTACGGCTACGACTGCATTCGATCGGAATTCATCGTCACCAGCATTAACTTCAGCGCCGAACACTAGATGTAGCCTCTGCGTGTTGCATGCCTACCCTCATCTCGGCATCTCGTTTGTCAATTGACCGATCGTGCTGGTGGACCCCATAATCTCTCTGCCTGACGATTGACCGCTGGACACAAGGTGGCCGAGCGTGAAAAAGCAAAGCAAGGCTCGCCGTCCTTTCACGACGGCAGGCGAGCGTCTGGACGAGATGCTGGGCGACACCACCAACCGCATCGAGGAAGAAACGCAAATGCTCATCGCCTATATCAACGACGAACTGGTGCCTGCGATCCGCGAGCATTCCAGCAAGGCGTTGCGCGTCGCCAGCGAGAAACTGCGCCAGGCTGCGGACATGATGGAAGCCGGCCCGCCCCGGAAGAGGCGCTAAGCGTCTGCTTAACGTTGCCGCGTGCCTACTCCCGCCAGGAGCAGAAGCTTCGGATCGTCTGCTTGAGCTCGACTTCAGGTTCGAATGCCGACTCTAGGCGGGCGATACTGATCTTCATCGTCCTGGCGATGGCGGTTCTGTCGGCCTGCGGTCGGCACAAGACAGCGCGCAACTATCCGCCACCACCACCTCCTACCATTACCCCGTCGGCACCAGCGCCCCGCCCGACTGCTGAAGCGAAGCCAGCGACTGCTGTACCGGAAAACGAGCCAGTCCCTAAACCCATCTACGTCGAAAGCGGATTGGCCAGTTGGTATGGGCCTCCCTATCACAACCACCGCGGATCCAATGGCGAGATCTACGACCAGAATGCTTTGACGGCGGCGCACCGCACGTTGCCTCTGAACTCGGTCGTGCGCGTGACCAACGAGGCGACCGGACATGACGTGGTGGTGCGCATTACCGACCGCGGACCCTTTATTGAGGACCGCATCATTGATTTGTCCCTGGCCGCGGCGAAGGCGGTGGATGTGTGGCGTCCTGGTACAGCTCATGTAAAACTTGAAGTATTGTCGGCACCGGCGCCGATCGCTGAAGGTGGCCGGTGGTGTGTACAGATTGGTGCCTTTCAGAGCGAACGCGAAGCTCGCAAGCTGAAGGAGAAGCTGCAGAACCGTTATGAAAACGCGAACGTCATCCAGTTCACCGGACCGACCGGCGAATGGGTAAGGCTGCGTCCCCAAAATGATGACAAGCGCCAAGCTCAGGAAGTGGCCAGCGAGACTCACGTAAAAGAAGGGGGAGTGTTTCTCGTGAGGCTGGACTGAGGTCGGCAACCGGCGTTGGGGATTTCTTGATTTGTTTCTTCCTCGCGGGTTGCGACCCGGAATATCCGCGCCAGCTACCGAGCGTTATCCTACCCACGACTCCATCTCACGTGTGTGCCCTGCCCGGCGCGATCGAGAAAGAGTATCATTCTCGATTCTGTGGCGTGAGCGGCGACGATCTCCCGCCGCAGGGTATACGGGACTGCAACGTATGAATCTCTGCAATCGACTCCCGGTCGCACTTGTGTTCTGCCTGCTAGTAACCTGTCTCACAACCGCTAGCTCTCCGGCGCCGGTGCTGGATGCTGAGGCCCAGCACTCCAGCGAGGCTGGCCCACAGAAAGCTGACGACGAGGGCCGAACGCGGCTGCCGATGGCAGTACGCAGGAGCGTTAGCTTCCGCGAGATCGGACCGGCGATTTCTGGTGGACGCGTTCCTGCGGTGGTCGGTGTCGCCGGCAATCCCGATATCTACTTCGTTGGTACGGCGGATGGCGGCGTGTTTCGCACCAACGACGGCGGGATAACCTGGAAGGCGCTGTTCCAGCATGAGAGTGTCGCCTCTATTGGCGCGTTAGCCGTCGATCCAATCAATCCCAACGTCGTGTGGGCAGGAACGGGCGAGGCCAATATTCGCAATACCGTCTCGTTGGGCAACGGTATCTACAAGTCAACGGACGGCGGGGAGCACTGGAAGAACATGGGACTGGAGGGAACGTTCCAGATATCCCACGTGGTGATTGACCCACGTCATCCCGACACCGTGATCGTTGCCGCCATGGGAAATCCGTGGGCGGACAGCGCAGAGCGCGGGGTATATCGCACCAGCAACGGAGGCGCGACGTGGCAGAGGGTGCTCTACATCGATCCCAGAGTCGGCATCGCCGATTTGGTGATGGATCCGCAGAATCCACAGGTGCTTTATGCGGCGGCATATCGGTTTAACCGTCAGCCATGGACTTATTCTGGCGGCGGGTCCGAGGACGCTATCTACAAATCGATCGACCAGGGACAAACGTGGAAGCGCCTCGCTGGCCATGGCTTGCCCGAGAAACCAGTAGCGCGCATTGGTTTGGGCATCGCACCCAGTTCACCCCGTACTGTGTACGCGGTCATGGGCTCCACCGAGGGCGTCCTGTGGCGCTCCGACGATGGGGGCGATCATTGGAGCCTGATCAGCAAAGATGAGGAGGCCAACGTCCGACCATTTTACTTTTCGCGCATCGAAGTGGACCCGCGAAACCCTGAGCATATTTTTGCGCTCTCGAACAACCTGATGGAATCAAAGGACGGCGGCCACACCTTCTCGACAATTGCCCGGCAGATCCATGGTGATCATCACGCCATGTGGATCGACCCCGGTGGCAGCGGGCGGATTATCGACGGCAACGATGGCGGGGTTGCTGTCTCGCTCGACAACGGTGGGTACTGGAAGTTCATCCACAACATTGCCATAGCCCAGTACTACCATGTCAGTACTAACGACGAGCGGCCGTACCTCGTGTGTGGCGGCCTGCAGGACAACAGTGCCTGGTGTGGCCCAAGCCGCAGCAAGGATCCGTCGGGCATTCTCGATCGCCATTGGTTTGACCTGAACATGGGAGATGGCATTTATGCCATTCCTGCCGCTGACAACCCCAACCTGATCTACAACAGCACGGAAAACGGCGTGTTCATGATTTTCGATCGCGCTGCCGAGCAGGTGCATGACATTCAGCCGTACCCGCGCGATTTTAGCGGTACTGGCGTTGCCGATTCGCCGTATCGTTTTCACTGGAATGCGGGCTTTGCGGTCTCGCCGTTCAACGCTGCCGTGCTGTACGCCGGCGGCAACGTCGTTTTCAAGAGCGAGGACCGTGGCCGCACATGGAAGCCCATTAGTCCGGACCTGACGCTGAACGACAAAGCCAAGCAACAGTCCTCGGGCGGGGAGGTGGTAAAGGATAACTCGGGGGCGGAGACCTTCGACGTAATCCTTCGCATCACGCCTTCTGCGAAGGACCCGAATGTGCTCTGGATTGGTACCGATGACGGGTTGGTTCAACTCACGCGCGACGGGGGAGCGAGCTGGACTAATGTCACCGCGCACATTCCCGGCCTGCCCCGGCTCGGCCGGGTCGAGTGCATCGACGTCGCCGCCGACAACCCCGGAGAGGCGGTCATTACCGTGGATCGCCATTTCAACGGCGACTTCAGACCCTACGTTTATCGCACTGGCGACTACGGCGCGACCTGGCAATCCATCGTCGGAGACCTGCCCCAGGTGTATGCACATGTGGCCCATCGCGATCGGAGAAATCCACACATCTATTACGCGGGTCTGGAGAACGGGCTCTACGTCACCTGGAATGACGGCACCACGTGGTATCTGTTTGGCCTCGGCCTGCCGAACGCTTCCGTCTACGACCTTGCCGAGCAGGAGCGGGACAACGATTTGGTGCTGGCTACGCATGGCCGCGCAGTATGGATACTGGACGACCTGACACCGTTTCAGCAGTTCACACCCGACATCACACGGGCGGCCCTACACTTGTTTCAGCCGCCGGCCGCCCTTCGCTACTGGCCATGGTCGCAAGTGGAGAACCCGGGTGATGCAACCTTCTATGGCAAGAACCCCGCTTATGGCGCACAGTTGAGCTATTTTCTCGCCAAGGAGGTCAAGGAACCGGGCCAACTGGTGATAGCCGACTCCCAAGGCCATGTGCTCAGGACGATGAAGGGAACGCGCCAGTTGGAAGAGGGCGAGAAGCCACCTCCCGATGATGAGGACGTTCCTCCTCCGGCGATACAGAGTGTTGCTCACGGGGCGGAGGAAGCAGGCGGCCATCCGGCAGAGGCCGCGACGTCTTCGCAGACGCAGCAGCAGGTGGCTCCCCCGAGGAATGGATGGGAGACGGAGACGGAATTGGGTAAGCCCAAGAAGTATCCCTGGATCCCAACAAAAGCTGGCTTGCAACGTGTGTACTGGGATTTGCGAGCGGATGGGCCGGTGCGTTGGGAGAGCGCGCGGGACTTCAACAAAGGACCCAGAGCAGGTGCGCTGTTGCCTCCGGGTGAATACACCGCCACCCTGACGATTGGCGGTCAAACCGCGTCGCAGAAAATCCAGGTGGTAAACGATCCGCGCTCCCATGCCGAGCTGGCAGACATGGTGGCGCGTTATCAGATGAGCCAGTCGGTGCTACACATGGTGTCGCAACTCGACGTTGCGCTGAACCGCATGGATGCGATCCAGACGCAGGTGGAGGCCCTGCAACTTGCAATCAAAGGGATGCCTGACGAGCCAGCCGTGAAGAATGCCAGCGAAGCACTACAAAAGCAAATGAGGCACGTCCAGGCCGAGATCACAAGTAATCCGGGCGCGGCGGAATCAACCTTGCGGTGGGCGGGCAGGATTCGTGAGCAACTGTTCACGCTCAACGGAATTCTGGAAGGGTCGGACGAGGCTCCGACGGCGGCCATGACCGAAGAGAAGCGGCGGCTAGAACCGGAATATCAGTCGGCCATCCAGAAGTTCAATCAGTTCCTGCAAATGGATGTGGCAGCGTTCAATCGCGAGATGGCGCTGCATAAGCTGACACTGCTGGTCGACGGGGAAGCGATGCAACCGTGAGAGGTGACCACAACCTGTTTTTAGCTTGCTTACCTATTGTGTGACCAGTTCTGCATGCGCTGCATACGGTCAGGCGCCATCAGACGATGTGGCCCTACCGCTGAGCTGCCGATCACTACCATCCATAGTGATAGCGGCGAGAGCGGGCAGGGAAGAGCTTGATAAGCAGCATGCCCGCCAGGAAACCGCCCACGTGTGCCCAGAAGGCGATGCCGCCTGAGTTGCCGCTGTGGGCCGCAATCGAGGTTGCTGCTCCGCTGAGGAATTGCGCTACAAACCAATAGCCCAGCACGATCCAGGCGGGAAGCCATACGAAGAAAACAAAAAATAGCGGCACTAGGGTTAGCACACGAGCGCGAGGGTAGAGAACGAAATATGCCCCCATGACTCCGGCAATGGCTCCGCTGGCTCCGACTGTCGGTATAGTCGAGCCGGCGTTCAGCAGAGTGTGAAACAGCGCTGCGGCAACGCCACATGTGAGATAAAAGAGCAGATATAGTCCGTGCCCAATCCGGTCCTCAACGTTGTCGCCGAAGATCCACAGCGCCCACATATTAAAGATGAGGTGCAGCCATGAGCCGTGTAGAAACATCGAGGTGAAGATCGGTAGGATGGCCGCCAGTGGCGGGACAAAGCGCGTACCGAGTTGGGAAACCAGGTCCCAGGGCACATAACCGTGATTGAACAGCACAACCGTTAGGCGTGCAGGAACGACTCCGAAAATGTCGACAAATTGCTGCCGCTGCGGACCCATGGACAGTTCGAACAGGAACACCAGCGTGTTCAGGACCAGCAACGTGGTGTTCACGTAGGGAGTGCTAACCCGGGGAGCGTCGTCTTTCAGCGGGATCATGGATGCGCTTTAGGCCGGCGGCGCGGCAGGGAAGAGTTTTCCCTCTTGTTTTCGATGCCACTCACTGGCGATTGACCGCAATAGCCTGCAACCTACACGATAGCAGAAGCCATGCCAATTAACGGTGTGATGGTGGTGGATAAACCGGGGGGATGCACCTCGCACGACGTTGTCGCCCGGGTGCGGCGCATACTGGACCAAAGAGCGATCGGCCATCTGGGAACTCTAGATCCGATGGCGACTGGAGTTCTACCACTGGTGCTGGGTCGGATGACCCGACTGAGCCAGTTTTATAGTGCGGCCGAGAAGGCCTACGAAGGAACGCTTCGCCTTGGGGTGGCAACTGATACATACGACTGTGACGGCGATCCCGTGGGGGCTCCGCGACAAGTTAATGTAACACTTGAGGAAGTAAGGTCAGCCACTTCAGTCTGCAGGGGTCTGATTCGCCAGATCCCGCCGCCATTCTCGGCCAAGAAAATCAAAGGTATGCCGGCGTATAAACTCGCGCGCAGCAAGCGGCAGGTCGAGCTTCTGCCAGTAGAGGTCGAGGTAAAGGAGTTTACGATCTGCGGAATGGAGGGCGATCTGGTGCACTTCGGTTGTCGCGTGTCCTCCGGAACCTATGTGCGCAGCCTGGTACAGGAGTTGGGAGAACAGTTGGGCACAGGAGCCCATCTGGCAAGGCTGCGCCGAACGGTTATGGCCGAGTTCACCCTGGAACAGAGTCACACGCCGGAGGAGATTGCCGAAGCGGCTCGCCAGGGACGAATTCAGGACCTGTTGATCCATCTGCGGCGCATTCTGCCCGATATTCCAGCGGTAACCGCTACCGATGAAGATATGGGCAGGATCCGCCACGGCCGTACCGTGAACCTGCCGGAGATGTCCCGTTCGCCATGGGTAAAAGTGTTCGCCGGCCAGTCCGAACTGGTCTGCATCGCCAGGCGGATTGCAGGCACGATGTTTCACCCCAAGGTCGTGCTCTTGAACTCCAAACCGGGGGGAAGCAGATTACCTTAACGATTACCTGAAGCTGCGAAAAAGCAAGCCGGACACAACTTGAGGCTGCGTCTGGCAAATGCGAGACCGGCAATGTCCGATAACAGATATTATGTAAAATTGCTATGCGTCACGGGAGATGGCTGCCCGGCTGACCCTGCCGGTCGCATGCCCTCGCCAGCCAGCCCTGGCCGAACTAAGGTGACAACCGGCCCCTCTCTCTCGCTCCCCTATCGCTCCGACCTCGTACCCCTCTACCTTTGCGCGCCCCGCTCTCGTTCGCATGAACGGAGCTGAACGAACCGCTCGGACCAACACCAGACCCTCACTCCGGCCGCGCTACACCATCCCCACACAAGCGCCTGCACACGTCCATCTGCCCGCCTGTACCGCTCCGTGGGCAATCCGTGTTCCCATGCGGCCATCCTTGAGTTGCAAAAATGAAAGTCCTGTTTGACACGATTTCTTGTTGTATCTATAGTTCTCGTCGCAACATGAACGCTGGAGGAGGAACATGCGTCGAATTGCTGTAATGGTACTTGGTTTCGTCCTGCTGTTATCCGCAGTCCAGTTGTGCTCACAGATGAATGCAACCGCAGAGAAAGCCCTCGAAAGTAAGGAACAAGCTGGCTGGCAGGCGTGGAAAGATCACGACGCAAAACCGGTGGAAGCGATGTTTACGGATGACTCGATTAGCATCGCCGACGGAACGGTAGCCAAAGGAAAGCAGCAGGTCCTGAAAAGTATTACGGACTCGGGATGCGTGGTCAACAGCTTCTCGCTCTCCGATTTCTCCTATATGTCGCTGGATAAAGACACGGTCGTCATGAGGTACACGGCCACCCAGGACGCAACTTGTGGAGGCAAGAAGCAGGCTGGGAAAGTTCTCGCCACCTCGATTTGGCAGAAGAAGGGCGGCAAATGGTTGTCGCCATTCCACCAGGAAACCGACGCTGGTGGTATGTAAGCTAGCAACGAAAATTCCCACCCAACCAGAAACCGGGCTTGGGTGGGGACACCCCGCACCCCCTCAGCCCCCCTAAGGCGGCCGAACGTCCGTCTCCTCGGTCCCCTCTTTCGCACTCCGCTCGCCTTCGCGTAGAGCGCACGCGAAACCAGCCGCTCCTGGCGCAGCCCACTGCACGTTGCCTCACATGAGCGCTCACAACGCACACACCCCTCCATCGCACGCCGGTTTACCGCTTGGTTCACTGTGCTTGTTTGGAGGGGGTAGCAGTTTTTCCTCTTCTATCGCAATCCAAGTGTGCGGTTCACGCCGTCGCTGTCAGCAACTGCTCCAAGTCCGCGCGAAATCTGTGCAACTTGTCGAGTCTTTCCGGCGTCGCCTCTACCACCTCGGATTTCGCCTGAAATACCTGCTGGCCATCTTTTTCGACTAACACACCCAACAGTTCCCCCATGCGCCAGCCAGGCGTCCCGATGATCTCCAATCCGAGGGGTGTCACGCGCAACAGTGCGATGCAGCCGTCGCGAATGACGCCCACCGCCGTGGGATAGCGCTCAAAGGTTTGCAGCTCATACCCCGCAAGATGGAGACGTTGCAATTGCTCAGAGGGGTCGGGCATCACTACATTTTGTAACGGCCCAGGTCATCCTCACCCAGGTTCTCCAGCCACTTGCGGAGTTCGTCGCTGGACACGCGGTCGCTCACCGCGCTGGCTTGTTTGCTGCTCTTGAGCACCTCGTCTTCAACAAAGATTGGACAATCCATGCGCAAGGCCAATGCCAGGGCATCGGAGGGGCGCGAGTCAATGCTGATCATCTGCCCTTCGCGTTCCAGCCAGATGACGGCGAAGAACGTATCCTCACGCAGTTCAGTAACGACGACTTTGCGTACCCTGGTTTCGAGTCCAATCAACAGGTTCTTGAGCAGATCGTGGGTCATGGGTCGCGGAGTGCTGACCTTCTCGATTTCCAGAGCGATGGCATTAGCTTCATAGATCCCCACCCAGATCGGCAGCACGGTATCGCCGACGTGGTCCTTCAGGATTACGATGGGCATGTTGGTCACGGGGTCCATCATCAGCCCGCGAATTTTCATTTCGACTTCCATCATTTTCCCTCCGGTGCTTGCCCCTTTTTTGATACTCCTTATACGGCACGTTGCGCAACCTGGATGCGGATGTTAGACGATATCATCTCACCCAATAGGCTGTTGGGAAATGTCTGCGTGACACGGGCATGCACGTATTCTCCGATACCAGGCTCCGGGTCACCGTTGACGACGAAGTTGAGTGTCTTGTTTTGCGAAGTACGGCCGATCATCTGGCCGCGGGCGGGGTTCTTCCCTTCCACCATCACCTCAAGTGTCTGTCCCAAGTGCCTGTGGTAGCGAGCTCGTTGGATCTCTCGCTGGTGCTCCTGCAAGACTTGCAGACGGCGCGACTTCTCCGCCTCAGAAATCGAATCGGGGTACTGCAGCGCAGGCGTGTTTGGACGAGAAGAATACTTAAAGGAGAAGACGCCGTCATACCCCACCTCATCGAGGAGACTCAATGTCTCCCCAAACTCGGCCTCGCTCTCACCTGGGAAGCCAACGATCACGTCTGTGGTGATGCTCAGCTCTCGATTGACGGTCGCTCTCATCCAACAGATCCGTTCCAGATATTGCTCGCGTGTGTATTCCCGGAACATAGACTTTAGTACCCGCGAGGAGCCGCTCTGAACAGGCAGATGCACGTGGTCGCAGAGCGTTGGCACAGCGTCGATGGCGTCCACGATATCTTTGGAGAAGTCGCGCGGATGCGAAGTGGTAAAGCGCACCCGTCGCAAGCCCGGCACTTCCCCGACGGCGGCCAGCAATTCAGCAAAGCTCTTGTTGCCGTCGGGATCACGGTAGGAATTCACATTTTGGCCCAGCAGTTGGATTTCCGTGTAACCGGCGTCGGCCATTCGCCTGGCTTCGCTAAGAATCGAGTGCGATGTGCGGCTGCGCTCTTTGCCTCGCGTATATGGAACCACGCAATAGGCGCAGAACTTATCACAGCCCTCAATAATGGTGAGGTATCCCCGATGGGGGTTCGTACGAGCTGTAAATTCAGTTTCGAATGTATGCTCGGTCTGCCGGTCGTCAAGTCCGGTGACGCGGCTGGCGCCTGACTCTATCTGCACTAGCATCTCGGGCAGATTGCGATATGAAGCCGAACCGGCCACCAAGCAAACATGCGGCGCCCGCTCAAAAATCTTTTTCCCCTCCTGCTGGGCAACGCAGCCCAGGACGGCAAACCGCTTCCCTTGCTTCACCAGTTTCCTAAAGTCGTTCAGGCGATGAAAGACCTTCTGCTCGGCTTTATCGCGGATCGAGCACGTGTTATAGAGAATGAGGTCGGCTTCTTCCTCGCGTTGCACTTGCGCATAGCCCTCGGAGATGAGCGTGCCAACGACCTTTTCAGAGTCGTGGAAGTTCATCTGGCAGCCGAAAGTCTCAATGTAGAACGTCTTTTGCTGGGAACTCAAACCACCCTCGTTGGTCACCAGTATATCGCGGGAAATGCAAGCAGTATTCACTACCGGCGTCTAGACATTGAGGAGAAACCTGCGCCGTACCCCTTGCGGTGAAGATCAAGACGAGTTGCCGGTTATTCCTTCGCCAGGAGCTTCTTGATCTGCGGCTCGATGGCCGTCGGTGTTGTCATGGGAGCGTAACGCTCGATGACGCTACCCTTCTTGTCCACCAGAAACTTGGTGAAGTTCCACTTGATGCTGTCTCCCAGCAGGCCGCCCTTCTCCCCTTTCAGGAACTTGAAGACCGGATGCGCATCTTTGCCGTTGACCTCGACCTTCGAGAATAGGGGAAAGTCCACCCCATAGTTGAGCTGGCAAAATGACTTGATCTCGTCGTCGGAGCCGGGCTCCTGATGGCCGAACTGGTCGCAGGGGAAGCCGAGCACTTCGAAGCCCCGCTCCTTATACTTGGCGTAGAGCGACTGCAGATCCCCATACTGCGGAGTGAAACCACATTTGCTGGCGGTGTTGACGATCAGCAGGACCTTGCCTTTATAGTCTCCAAGCTTCTTGGTGCGGCCGTTACTTAGCTTGGCCGTGAGATCATATAGGCCCATTAGACTTTCCTCCTGAACAACGTTAAGGTCCGGGTGCTTAGTATGCCTTCGCAATCACCACGCGCCGGTCCACGGTCGCGCCCGTGATGATGCATTTCCCTGGTCCGTCATACTCGTCCACCAAAGGAATATTGCGTACTGTTGCCTTGAACTCTTTCATGCGCAGGTCGCACTGGGGATCATCCTTCACGTGCGCCATGACAAACTTGGCTCCGCCTTTTTCGGCCGTAGCGTCCTTGAGGATCGATTCGACCTCCTCGATTGAGTTCGCCAGCACCGTATTTGCCTTGAGTCGTTGTTTCGCCGCGTCGTGCATTGCTTTCTGGATCTCCGACAGCACTGCGGGCAATTTCGCGGCGATTACGGATTGCGGTAGCGATCCCTTCGCTCCGCTATCGCGTCGTTTCAGCACGATGTTGCCCGATGCCAAGTCACGCGGTCCAAGTTCCAGCACAACCGGTACTCCACGCCGCTCCCAGTGAAAGAACTTTGCCCCCGGCGTCTGTCCTTCCCGGTCATCGAGTTTCGCGCCGACATCCCTCGCGATCCGGCACGCCGCCTCCAGCACCTGCTCCTTCTCGTTGTCTTTACGATAGATCGGCACGACCACGGCCTTAACCGGAGCCAGCTTCGGCGGAAGTACCAGCCCTTTGTCGTCGGAGTGGCTCAT
>CAZDYZ010000481.1:0-5449 GCA_964509525.1 uncultured Acidobacteriaceae bacterium | reverse complement strand
CTCACGATGTCCTCCAGTGCAGCTCCGAGTCTTCGGATGCTGCCTGCCTTGGCCTCTCCGCACGCGCCGGACACGTGGGGAGAAACGGATGATTCTACACCCGATGGCTAGCCGTCAATACCTGTTTCGATGTAGGTCCGGGGTGCGCCGATGCGAAATGGCGCCCGACGATTGCAGATCGACTTCGATGGTGCTCGAGCAGGCCTTCAGCAGGACCGGCACTTTTGAGCCGTAACCTGTCTTGGCCATGCTGATCAAGCCCGGCGATTCGCCGTCATCTCCCGCCAGGGACGCTTGGGACGTTCCGCTTCTGGCAAATCTCGGCCACGCATCCGATCGTACAGATAGGATTCGCTGACCGTACCTAAACTTTCGTTGTAGAGACTGATGGCGCCGATTCCTTCTTTCAGCTCTTCCGCAAAATCATGCAGAGCCTTCAGATGGTCGGCTGTAGCCGGGTATTCGGCCTTGCTGGTCTTCAGCACCTTCTGGTAGCCGAGATCCACCAGCTTGGAGATCTCGCCGGCAATGAGGTATCCGGGATAGGCGAAGATCCTTACCCCGCCGTCCTCGGTGCGCTCGATGGCAGCCGAACAGTGGTATTTCTTCAGAAAAACTCGGGCGCTGGTGCCGGGCGCCTCCAGCACGTCGAACCCATGTTCGCGAAATCCGGCCACCGCCTCTTCGTATGATTTCGTTGTAGTTTTCTTCTTCGCCATTTTACTAGTACGGCCTCGAACGGCTCCGACGTGCGACGACGTCTCGCCACTTGCCCATTATCAGATGCAACAACTGGAAGCAAGGGCTCACTTCCCTGCACAGGAACAACCACCCCCTGCACGTCGGGATTTCACACTTTCGCACGCCGCGCGGCTAATCAGCAACTTAACCTGTCAGGAAAACGTGATGAACTGATATGTCCAGGGGTCAAAAGGGGACGTTCCGTTATGAATCCGTCCGCGTCGGGTTGGCTATTCTCCGGTTCAAGCAAGACTGCTGCCCATCTCGAAACCCGGGCAGGATTGACTGCTGGGTGCCAGAAATCAGCTACAATCACCCTTCCCTATGCTGCGTTTCTCAACAGCTGGAGAGTCGCACGGAGAAGCACTGGTGGCGCTGCTGTCGGGGATGCCTGCCGACCTCGCTATCGACCTCGATTTTGTGAATCGCGAACTTTGGCGGCGTCAGCAAGGGTACGGTCGCGGGGGACGGATGCGCATCGAGCGCGACGCGGCACACATTCTGAGCGGTGTGCGACACGGCAAGACCATCGGATCACCGATTGCCATCCAACTGGCCAACAAAGACTGGCAGAACTGGGCAGAGGCGCTGCCGGTCGAGAAAGGCGATCCGGCGAAACATAAGAGGGTGGCGTCACCGCGACCGGGTCATGCCGACCTCGCTGGCGCTCTGAAATACAACTTCAGCGAGGCGCGATACGTCCTGGAGCGGGCGTCAGCGCGGGAATCGGCGGCGCGTGTCTGTGCTGGCGCAATTGCCAAACTGCTGCTGCACGAGTTCGGAATCCAGGTGTCGAGTCACGTGATCGCAGTCGGCAAGGTGCAACTAAACGCTCCTGTCGCTTGGCAGGCAATCCAGGCGTTGGCCGAGAAGGAAGAGGTTTTGCTCAATTGTGCTGATTCCGACACGGAGGCGCGCATGAAGGAGCAGGTGGATCTCGTGTTGCGCACCGGCGATTCGGTGGGTGGCATCTTCGAAGTGGTGGCGCACAACGTGCCCCCCGGACTCGGCACCTATGCCAATTGGAACGAGCGGCTGGACGCCCAACTAGCCGCGGCCGTAATGTCCCTGCAGGCGGTGAAAGCAGTTGAGATCGGCGATGCCGTGCAGGCTGCAACCTCGCTCGGCTCCGAGGTCCATGATGAAATAGGCTATGAGCGCGAGAGCGCAGAATCCTTCACCGGATTCACCCGGCGTTCCAACCATGCCGGCGGACTCGAGGGCGGCGTTTCCAACGGCCAAGACATCCGCGTGCGCGGCTATCTGAAACCGATTTCTACCTTGCGGCGCCCGCTGGGCTCGGTCGATTTCGCCAGCCGGCAGCCGGTAAAGGCGGCCTACGAGCGGTCTGACGTATGCGTCGTCCCTGCCGCTGGAGTGGCCGCTGAGGCAATGGTGGCACTCACGCTTGCGCATTGCGCGCTGGAGAAATTCGGAGGGGACTCGATGCAGGAGGTGCGGCGCAATTTTGAAGGCTACTGCCAACAGTTGCGAAATTTCTAAATGATCTATCCCATCGTGAAATTCGGCGATCCGGTTCTGGAAAAACCGGCCGCCCCTATCACCGTCTTCAACGACGAATTGCGCAAACTCGTCGACGATATGTTTGAAAGCATGTACGCCGCGCACGGTGTCGGTCTGGCCGCCCCGCAGATTGGCATTAGCAAGCGCATCGCCGTGATCGATGTCACCTTCCAGGAAGATCCAGGAGCGAAGATCGTGCTCCTGAATCCGGAGATCATCCACACCGAAGGGCGGCTCACGTCCAACGAAGGCTGCCTCAGCCTGCCAGAGTTTCGCGAAAAGGTCACCCGTCCACGCAGGGTCATTGCGCGCGCCCAGAACCTCGAAGGCAAGACCATCGAAGTCGAGGGCGAAGACCTGCTGGCGCGCGCCTTGGTCCACGAGACCGATCACCTGAACGGGAAACTGTACTTCAGCTATATCAGCGCATTGAAGCGCGACATGATGAAACGCAAAATCCGCAAACTAATGAAGCAGGGCGAATGGTAGCCCGGTCATGATGGACGTGGTGTTCTGCGGAACGCCCCTGTTCGCCATACCAGTACTGGAGAAGCTGGCGGCAGCGGGTTTTCGCGTGAAACTGGTCGCAACCCAACCAGACCGCCCCAAGGGACGCGGCATGGAATCGGTGGCATCGCCGGTTAAGCGAACCGCGCTTGCCCTGCATCTGCCCATCACCCAACCGGAGAGGATCAAGAATAATGATGAATTCCGTGCCCAGCTGGAGAGCATTGCGCCGGAAGCGATTGTGGTTGTAGGCTATGGCCGCATTATTCCCCAATGGATGATCGACCTTCCGCCCTTGGGAAACATCAATCTGCATGCCTCGCTTCTGCCCAAATACCGTGGTGCGGCGCCAATCCAGTGGGCGATTGCAAAGGGCGAGAGCGTCACCGGTGTAACCACGATGAGAATTGATGCCGGGCTCGACACGGGCGACATCCTGTTGCAGTCCGAGGAACTCATCAAGCCAGAAGACACAGCCCTGACGCTGGGGTCTCGTCTGGCGCAGAACGGGGCTGAGCTGATGGTCGTGACCCTGGTCGGCCTCAAGAAAGGGAGGATTACGCCCCAGCCCCAGGACAATACTCGGGCCACTGTCGCCCCCGTTCTCAGCCGGGAAGATGGACGGATCGACTTCTCCCGCACGGCCAGGGAGGCCTGGAACCGGCTCCGGGGATTTCAGCCATGGCCGGGGGCCTTCACTCTGTTTCGGGGTAAGACCCTGCACCTGCGAGCAGCAACACCCGCACTCGAGATTGCCGTCGTCTCGCCTGCCCATTTTGCAATTCAAGATGGCCGCCTGCTGCTGGGTTTCGCGCATGACACCGCGCTCGAAGTGCAGGAGGTGCAACTCGAAGGCAAACAGCGGATGAGCGCCCGGGATTTTGTCAACGGATACCGGCCGAGAAATGAAGAGGCGCTGGGTCCACCGGGGTAGATGAGCATGTCAGTTTCGCTCGCTCGTGCCTCTGCCTTCGATATCCTCCTGCGCGTGGAGCATACAAACTCGTACGCCAGTGAACTGCTGCACTCTGGAAAACTGGAAACCCTGAGCATCCGCGAGCGCGCTCTTACCACCGAGCTCGTCATGGGGGTTCTACGCTGGCGCTCCCGCCTGGACGAGGTACTTACCGCAGCGTCATCACGTCCGCTGGACAAGCTCGATCCCGAGGTGTTGACCGCGCTGCGCCTGGGCGCCTATCAAATGCAGTTTCTGACGCGTGTGCCGATACGCGCGGCAATCAACGAAAGCGTAGAGCTGGTCAAGCGAGCGCAAAAGCGATCCGCGGTGCCGTTTGCAAATGCGGTGCTGCGTAAGGTAGGCCGCTCAGTAATCGAGCCTTCGCCAGCAACCATCGACGATGATCCGATTCTGTCCCTGGCGCGCGAGTTCTCGCATCCTGCTTGGCTTGTTGAGCGATGGATTACCAGGTTTGGCAGGGAGACGGCATCCCTGATTTGCCGACACAATCAGCGCACCCCGAAGACTGCCATTCGCCTCGACAGCGCCCACGTCGCGAAAGAACTGGAAACAGATGGCATTGAGCTTGCGCCCGGAGCGCTGATGGCCAGCGCTCGCATCGTGATAGCTGGTGATCTAACCCGAACATCCGCGTTTCGCAACGCGCGCCTATTCATCCAGGATGAGGCTTCCCAGCTGGTAGCTGCCCTGGTGGGTACGGGGTCGCGTCTGCTCGACTGCTGCGCAGCTCCCGGAGGCAAGACCGCAGCGCTGGCGGCCCGAAACCCCACCGCGCAAATCGTCGCGGTGGAACTGCATCGCCATCGCGCCGATCTGCTTCGCTCACGGATAGCCGCAGCAAATGTACAGGTCATCAATGCTGATGCTCTGCAGCTGCCATTCAGGAGCGAATTCGATCGTGTGCTCGCGGATGTACCCTGCTCGGGCACAGGAACGCTGGCGCGCAATCCCGAAATCAAGTGGAGGCTCACTGCCCAGGACCTCGGCGATTTGCAAGCCCGCCAGGTTAGCATTCTTCTTGCCGCACTCCGGCACTTGGCTCCCGGCGGGCGCGCCGTTTATTCAACTTGCTCGCTCGAGCACGAAGAAAATGAAGAAGTTGTTGAAAACGTTCTGCACCAGGCTACCGGATTCCGGCTGTGCAACTGCCGGGACGAGCTGGCGCGCCTGCGCGCAACCGGAGAGCTGGTTTGGGAGAATCTGGATTCTTTGGTCAGCGGGAACTTCCTGCGCACCACTCCGGGTGTGCAGCCTTGCGATGGGTTCTTCGCAGCAGTGCTTGAGAGGGCGGTTAACGCTTAGTAGGCAAGTTTTCCTATTCTCCTTTCTTCGAGCTTGGCTAGGTTCGCAACGTCCTCACCACATCCTGGACTGAGTCATACCTGGAGAACCCGGCCACGATCTGCTGTGCTCTGCTGCAATGTAAAAGGCCGGCCAGCGGCCGGCCTTTGCTCCACAGCAACATCAAAACCTACTTTTTGGGTGCGATCGCGTCTTTCGCAGCTTTGGCCACGCGGAACTTCACCACGACCTTGGCAGGAATCTTGATTGCTTCGCCGGTTTGCGGATTGCGGCCCATGCGCGCCTTGCGGTTTGACTTCACCAAGCGGCCCAGACCCGGCACTACGAATACGCCGTTCTTCTTGGTTTCCTTGATCGCCACTTCCGCGAGCCCTTCGAGAAACGCAGCGGCCTGTT
>CAZDYZ010000480.1:0-9027 GCA_964509525.1 uncultured Acidobacteriaceae bacterium | reverse complement strand
CGCTGCTGCACGATCTCCCTCAGCCGTTCATGCCACAGTTCCGGATGCTTCAGGTAAGTCTTGGACGCCTCGACCGCCATGGGACTGTCGAGATAGATTGGAAAGGCCTCGACCTTGCCCTTGCGAAACATCCAAGCGAGCAATACCATCAACGATTGTGCCCGGCCAACCGCAAAGGTTGGAACCAGAATCTTCCCGCCCCGTTGCGAAGCCAGACGAACTGCTTCAGCAAACTCGGCAAAGGTTTCTTTGAACGGTTTGTGATCGCGATCCCCGTAAGTCGATTCCAAGAAGACCGCGTCAGCTTTGTTGATTTGCTCGGCGTAGCGGGTCAGGGGTGCGGCCGTCTGCCCCAGATCGCCGGAGAAGATCACTGTCTTTCTGTGTCCATTTTCCGCGACGGTCAACTGAATGCTGGCGGATCCCAGCAGGTGTCCGGCCTCGACCCATCGCGCATCGATGCCGGGCGCGATGCTGACGGGTTTGCCATAAGCGACGCTGCGAAAACGGCTGACGATGGCCTCCACATCCTGCGGCGAGTACAAAGGATCGAGCGGTGGTTTGCCCTCGCGCTGACGACGACGGTTGAGGCGCAGAATGTCACCGGCCTGAATTCTTGCAGCATCCCGCAGGATCAGCCCTGTCAGCTCCGCGGTAGCTTCCGTGCAGAAGACTGATCCAGTAAACCGGCGTTGCACCAGGATCGGCAGTCGTCCCGTGTGGTCGAGGTGGGCATGCGTGAGGAGTACGGAATCGAGGTGGCGGAAGGCGAACTGTTTTGGAATGCGATTCTTCCGGTCGGCGCCGGGGATGCCCTGGAACAATCCGCAGTCAACCAGGATTGTTGACTTACCGGATTGCAGCACGTAGGCCGATCCGGTCACCTCTCCGCCACCAGCGCCAAACAATGTGATTTTCATAAGGGCATCCTTCAGCCGACCTCTTACTATTGAGACGAATCGCACACGCTTGTTGCGTCTTCAGTCAATCATTCCCTCCGAGATCGCCGCTGCTCGAGCGACGCCGTCGCGGATATAGGCGATGGCCTCCTCGGGCGAATCCGTCACATATAGCAACTCAAGATCTTCAGGACTGATGGTTCCTTCGGCCACCAGCGTCCCGCGGATAAAGTTGCGCATCTCGCCCCAGAAATCTGAACCCATCGCTACTATGGGAAAGCGTTCGAGCTTGTTACATTGCACCAGCGTCAGAGTCTCGAATGCCTCATCAAGCGTGCCGAGACCGCCTGGCATTACCACGAAAGCGCGGGAGTACTTCACCAGCATCACCTTGCGCACGAAGAAGTGGTGCATCTCGACAAACCGGTCGAGATAGGGATTGGCATGCTGCTCGTGAGGAAGGATGATGTTGCATCCCAAGCTGACACCTCCGGCCTCTTTGGCGCCCCTGTTGGCGGCCTCCATTATTCCCGGACCTCCTCCGGTCATGACCCCATAACCCGCCCGCCCCAGGTGACTGCCGAGTTGGCGCGCCATCTCGTAATAAGGGTGACCGGGTGCAAAGCGTGCAGAGCCGAAGACGGTCACGCACGGCCGGTCAATATCTCCAAAAAACTCGAACCCGCGCAGAAATTCGAGGAAGATGCGCACCGCGCTTTCCAGATCGGCACCGCGGTCCCGCTTACCCGACAGGAACTGCTGCTCGGTCTCAGAGAGTTCAGTCAATATGTTCGGGAGGGATTGCGATGTGAGTTTCGTCGCATTGTCACTCATGAGCGTTTTCGTTCCTTCCTTCGCCAGGCGCACCTAATCGGCATTGCAAACATAGAAAGACCCGCGGCGACGTGTACCTTTCCACGTTACTGCGCACAGTCACTCTTCTCCGCCGGACCAGCTTCTGTCCCGCCAGGTCGGAACCAACGAGTAGTCCGCGGATCTATATTCCGGCGATGCCCTTGTTCTGCAGAACGCGAACCACCACCCGACGGTTCTCCGCCTGTCCCTCCGCGGTCTTGTCGTTGCCGACTTGGTGACTCTCTCCCATGGCGCCCGGGGCCAGCATTCTGGTCAAGGAAATGTGGCCTTGCTGAACCAGGATATTGGTCACATTGGCAGCCCGGTCTTCGCTGATCTTCTGGTTCAATGAAACACTGCCTACGGACGAGGCATAGCCTTTAACCTCGATCATGTAGCCATTGATGGTTTTGGCTTTCTCCGCCAGCGCCAGCAGCTGAGGATTGTACTTGGGGTCAACCTTGACCTTACCGTTGCCAAAGTAAACCGTCACCTCGTCGAGAATGTAGTAATCGTCGAGCTGGCCGAAGCGAGCGACCGCAGCGTCAATGGCCGCCTTGTTAGCCGCGATCTTCGCTTGTTGTTCGGCCAACTGCGCCTGCTGCTTTTGCAGGGCCTCGTTTTGCGCTCTCAGCTCTGCATTATGCTTTTCCAGCTCTGCTTGTTGCTGCTGGTTCTCCACCTTGACCTCGTGCATGCCCGCCTGGATCTTCTCGGCGTCTTCTAAATCATTGCCCTTGAACCTGACTAGCTTGGCCACCAGTTGGTTTTGGTCGTTCATCGTTCCTTCGACCTGCACGGCCAGACCCGGAATAAGGGCAGCCATGGACATCTGCTTCCTGCGGGCCTTGAACATTCCCTGGACTTGGGCTACCTCGGTGCTGTCGGTCAAAATGATAGGCAGGTTCGGATTACTCGAGGTCTGCAGCAGCATGGTGTCGCCGTTGCGCCCTTTGATGATGCCTTCGACCTTTTGAGTCTGGGCGGCGACAGCTGTGCTTAATGCCAGCACGATCACCAAAGCGGTTGCAACCGAAGTGATTCTGAGTAAATCGTGTCGAGTCATGCATCCTTCTCCTATGCTTATGTTTCCATCCTTAAACGAGCAGCAGCACACTGTCGCCTGGAAGCGCCTGCTTCCGAGCGCCGAATGCGGAGTGCACTGACACTTTCAAACCTGGGGTTGGGATTCCGTTACTCCTCTTTCGTTTTCCTGTGTAATCCCAATTACAGTAATTCGCCACTAGGGAAATCCCTAGCTGCTTGCAGGAAGGCCCGTCTGGTAGCATCCGGGGCAACCAGTATTGTGCGGCGATACGATGTTTAAAGCCAAGGCGAGATTCGACCTTTGAAGAACCGTAAAAGCCTTCGGCTAAGCACCGCATCTGACAGCACGGAGTGATCACTTGGCAACAAAGAATCAAAGGCGCGGATTCATCCCAATAACGAATTGGCTATTCGGCTACCAGAAGGACTGGCTGCGTCCCGACATAATTGCCGGTCTAACCTCAGCGGCCGTGGTCATCCCCAAGGCAATGGCCTATGCGACGATCGCCGGCCTTCCCGTCGAAATCGGCCTCTACACCGCGTTCGTTCCCATGGTGATTTATGCGGTCCTGGGAACCTCTCGCCCACTCAGCGTTAGCACGACCACGACGCTGGCTATTCTTACTGCAGCCGAACTCGGCGACGTTGTGCCGGACGCCGAGCCGACTGCGTTATTGCTTACGACGATTACGCTCTCGCTTTTGGTAGGAGCGATGCTGGCAGTTGCAGGTTTGCTCCGGCTGGGCTTCGTCGCCAACTTTATCTCCGAGCCTGTATTGGTCGGCTTCAAGGCGGGCATCGGTCTCGTCATCGTCGTGGACCAGCTCCCAAAGATTCTAGGGATACATATTGTGCGGACCGGATTCCTGCGAAATATGCTGGCCATGCTCCGCGGTATTTCTCACGCTAATCTGGCGACAGTTGCGGTTGCGATAGTGATGATCATCCTGTTGGTTGGAATCGAGCGATCTCTGCCGCGCGCACCCGCTCCGCTCATCGCCGTCGCCACCGGAATCGTCGGCGCCGCGGTGCTCGGGTTGCAGTCACACGGGGTGGAATTGATCGGCCGGATTCCACAGGGATTGCCCTCCCTGACTTGGCCGAATTTCGCCCTGGCTCAGCGCCTGTGGCCGGGGGCCTTGGGCATCGCCCTCATGAGCTTCACTGAGACCATCGCCGCTGGACGCGCTTTTGCTAAGGCCGACGAGCCGGCTCCCCGCCCGAACATGGAGTTGCTGGCGACCGGCATTGCCAACATGGGCGGCGCATTCGTTGGCGCCATGCCCGCTGGTGGGGGCACAAGCCAGACTGCGGTGAACCGGCTTGCGGGCGCGCGCACTCAGTTGGCCGAATTGGTCACTGCCGCGGCCGCACTGGCGACGATGCTCTTGCTCGCGCCTCTCATGGCTCTGATGCCGCAAGCTACGCTTGCCGCCGTAGTCGTGGTCTATTCCATTGGTATGATTCGCCCGGACGAGTTTCGTGACATCTTGAGTGTGCGCCGGACGGAGTTCGTGTGGGCCGTGACGGCATTCGCCGGAGTGGTGCTTCTCGGGACACTGAAGGGAATCATTGTCGCGATCATCGTGTCGCTCGTGGCGCTGGCCTATCAGGCGGCCGATCCGCCCGTGTACGTGCTGGGGCGGAAGCCCGGCACGAATGTGTTCCGGCCACGGTCGGAGGAGCATCCCGAAGACGAAACATTTCCTGGCTTGTTATTGTTGCGGCTGGAGGGCCGCGTTTTCTTTGCCAACGCAGGGCAAATCGGACAGAAGATCAAACTTCTGGTCGATGAAGCCAAACCGAGGGTGGTTGTGCTCGACCTGAGCGGTGTGCCCGATTTGGAGTACACAGCGCTGAAACTGTTAACCGAAGCCCAGCAGAAGCAGCGTGAGCGTGGGGTGTGGCTATGGCTCGCGGGGCTAAACCCGGCAGTACTGCAAATGGTCCAGAGGTCGTCCCTGGGAGAGGCTCTTGGACGTAAGGCGATGCATTTCAATTTGGAGACGGCCGTAACAAAATATCTGGCAGCGTCTGCGTTAGCCGATCGTCGCAACGACAACGAACCGGATGCTGGACAAGGGCGCTAAGACAACCTTAAACTCCTTGGCCCTGGCGCGGAGGAGATGGCGCTCAAAAAGGGCGATGTGGTGACGGTCGTCATCAAGTCCAGTAAGGTCATGCCGCAAAAAAGACTGCCGCCGGGGCCGTCAGTTATTGCGCTCTCATGACGGAGATGATCGTCACCATCCGCACCCATCGCGCTGGACGTTTGTCTCCTGGAACCACGAGCCGCAAGGGGCCTTCTTTTGCGCCGAGCGGTTGACCGTCTGCGCTTTCGGCCACGATGACTTGCGTGTCGCTGAATTCGGGATCAAGCTCTGCCAGCGAAAACACCACGCGGTAGCCATCGGCGGCCTCCACGACGACATAGTCCGCCATCTCCTTGGCGCGCAGGTCGTGGCCGGTTGCTACGCCCGCCTGCGTTAGAACATCGCGCAATTTCATTCCCGCGTACTCATGAGTCCTCTCCTCGTGGTCCTTCGCGCTCACCTTTACCTGTGGCAGCTTGTCGAAGTCTTGCGCTGCCAACGTCAACGACCGGCCATCGACGGTCTTCAGGATGAGGGTCGCCTGCGGAGCCGCTGCCGGCTGCTGGCCGGTTGCTCCCATCACCGCCGTGAGAACGAGCGAAACCATCCATTTAACTGACATGATGCCAAGCTCCAGGGTCCGCACGATTTCAAATCATCACGTGATGCGACCCGCCATGATTTTCGGGGTGAACTCCAACTCTTATCTGACTACCAAAGAAGTTTCAACGCAAACTGCACCTGGCGCGATGTTGTGGACGTGCTGACGGCTTTTCCGAACTTGCTGCTTGACGAAAGCAAGCGCTTGGTGCTCGAGCATACCGGCGACGAGTTGCGGCAGCAGCTGAGACGGTAGGCCTTCCACTCTTCACCTCCCGGCCCCGGAACCCGAATTTGGCGTTTATTCTTGGGAAACGACAAGATCATCAAGGATCTTTCTGGTACCCGTTCTGTAGTGTTACGACTCGTGAATTCGGTTTCTTAGGAGCGGGACACTTCCAGCTTCCACCTTCCAGCTTCCAGCTTCCTGCTGCAATGCAGGTATTGTGGACTGCATTGCCCTTTTCTAATGCTTTCCTACTAGTGCGCACGGAGGCCCAGCTTTGCTATCCTGCCGCACCATCACCCATGACCTGGATTAAAACAGTCCCACTTTCTGAAGCAAGCGAGAAGCTCCTGCGTGCATTGGATTCACAGCGCTCACTGTATCCCAAGGAATATGCCACGCCTGTGTTCTCCAGCGACGACGGGGTAGCTGGCATCGTCGGGTCGCATAGCCTGATTCCGGAAGCCCTGCTGCACGCGTTCTCCACGTTTGGCGTTCTCATGTCACCAGAGCTGCCGCTCAGCCGGCAGCAACAAGAGATGATCACAACCGTGGTATCGGTTACAAACCGATGTTTCTATTGAATCGAATCGCACGCAGAGTTTCTGCGTAGAGTGACCTTGGACGAAGATCTGGTGGCCGCGCTTCGGCAGGACTATACAACGGCTCCGGTATCCCATCAGGACCGTGTGATGCTTGAGTACGTAGTCAAGCTAACCAAAGATGCTACCCAGTGCTCTGCCAACGACCATATACAATTGCGAGCAGTGGGGTTCGACGATCGCGGAATTCTTCAGATCACGCTCATCGCCGCTTGGTTTAACTATATCAACCGCGTCGCAGATGCTCTCGGAGTGGGGCGTGATTGGGGGCGTAGTCAACTTATTGGGCAATCGCAAAAAACCTAATCCGCATCAGACCATTACAGGGCCTCCAAGTCTTCATTTGCGATATCCCCTAACGGACGAATCAATCGGGCTCACTGCCATTCGAAGAAATGTCATCAGTCGCAGCGACGACTTAAAGCGGCAAAGCACTGAGGAAACGCGTCTGAAAATCGAGTAAGGCAACCCATTCCGGCGTAATCGCTACTCGTACCATACCCTCAATCATGGAAGCAAGTTGCGCGACCCAGGCTTTTCCCTGCTGGCTTCCGAAATAGCGTTCCGCGGCCAGTGCATATTCCGGAACGATACCAGTGATCGTTTGCAAATGCGCAGTGCCTCGCACCAGCAGCACCTTATGGGGGAAGTTGTTGTCATCGATTGTGAGCGCCACCTTGGGATTCTTGGCCAGAGCTTTGACTCTCGGAGCCTTTGACGGCGTGCCCAGCACGAATTCTTGCTCATTCCAATGGAACCAGATAGGTATAACCCGAGGCGTACCATCGGTCCAGACATACGCCAGACGAGCCGGGATGGTCGAATGCAGGAGCTCTTTGGCCATGGGATGCTGCAGGAGTTCAAGACTTCCTTGCTCGACTTGCATGGTTCAATCCTGTGGAAACTGCCCTGCAAGGTGGTGTCCAAGGACCCACGTGACTTCCTTACTGCCATAGGTGGCTTTCCGTCCCCGACCCAGCCACGGGAAAGACCTCAAGTAGGCCCGATAGCTTTGGCGTTGCGGCATGTCCGTTCAACGCAATTCCCGTGAGCGTTCGGTGGGGTAGCAGGGTACGGACAGGGAATCCTAGTACATGGGGGCTGATAAACGCGCACATACTCTACAAAGCTGCTGGACGGCAGGGTCGCGTTGTCGATGCGTCCGCCGGTGCCCCCCAAAGCCAGATTCATAATCAAGTACATCTGGTGATTGGGAACGTAGCTCTGGCTGATCGTGCAAGTCAGCTCACCGTCGATGTACCACTTTAGCAAGCCATCCGACCATTGTAGGTCATATGTATGGTAGTTCTGGCTGACATCGGTAGTCGATGGAGAGCAACCATTGTTGTGGCCATCAGTGTGAATCTGCTGGTTCACGGATGTGAAATTGGAATGCAGGATTTCTAGGATGTCGATTTCGTCTGCCCCAGGGTTCGCCCAATCACAGGTATGGGCATTGTAGATCGTTGCTGCTGCTGGCTGGCACAGATAACCGAGAAGCCAGACTGCTGGCCAACAACCTGTACATCCCGCAAACTTTGCCTTGAATTCAACTGTCCCATAAAGAAAAGTAAGGGGGGGCGCCCAAACTACTGCTCCGGATGTATAAGGTAATGTGTGGCCATTGCAGGTGACTGCCCGCGCCACGGCTGTTTCCTTCAGATATCCACTGTCGACCGTAACCTGAGAAGGTTGATAACATTGTTCCTCGCGGTTTAGGTCGCTGTATAAATCCAGGGCAAACCATTTTGAGCTGAGTGTGGTCCCACTAAACTCGTCATCGAAAATCAGCACTTGAGCCTGTAACGGAAAAGCAGCAGCAAGGACACCGATTGCAAGCAATAGCAGCTTTTTCATAGGCCTTGCAGGAATCCGCGCTTTGAATATCTCTCCGGTTCGGCCATAAACTCATTCCGCGCCAGAAAATTACCAGGTGGAGATACCAATCGCCAGACCACCACATCTCGCTTGCATGTCGTTCGCGATGGTGGCCACTCCAGAGCAGAGTACTTGTTGTCTGAAGGCAACTACCGATTGTATTGACTGAGGAAAGCGGCGACCCCCGTCCAACCAGTTACACCAACTCCAATTCAATCCTCTTCGCAGCCAGATCCAGCTTCACAATCCTAAAGCTGCGAACCTGCCCGACGCGGACAGCCTCTGGCTTTGATTCCGCGGTAGGCCCGCTCTTCCAGCGCTCCTCAAGCATAGTACTCAGAGCAGACAAATCGAGCTCCGATTCGACCTGCGTCTGCGTCTTCGCTGGACCCTCGGTAACGATTCGGCAGGTGCCACGAATGCCTTCACCTAGTTGCACGTGCGCCTGCCCCTCCAAAACTTCGATCATGCGGCCGGTAATCACATCCCCTTCCTTGTGGTCGGCCATATATTCGTCAAGGCTGCTGGGAATCAGCTGCTTCGTACCGAGGCGCACGACTCGTTTCTGTGCATCGATTGCCAGCACCTGAGCCTTGATTCGTTGCCCAATTTTCAGCACTTCCTGAGGGTGGGTAATACGCTTCTCGGCGCTGATCTCACTAACGTGAATCATACCTTCGACACCCTCGGCGAGTTGCACAAAGGCACCGAACTTGGTGAGGCTCGTGATTACCCCTTCGACGACCGAACCCACCTCAAACCACTGTGCCACATTCGCCCACGGATCTCCCAGCGCCTGCTTGAGACCCAGCGACATGCGGTGTTCG
>CAZDYZ010000479.1:0-1893 GCA_964509525.1 uncultured Acidobacteriaceae bacterium | reverse complement strand
ACGAAAAAAGAAGAGGTGCCGGTCTTCGCGGATTAGCGCGGCCACCTGGAACTTACAGTGCGCTTTGTTCGTCCTTTTCCACTACGTTTAAGCTCGTTCTTGTAATTTCATCCCTATTTTCATCTCTCTGAAATGAAATTCGTTCATACTGCAGCTATCGACTGATCGAGCTTCACGTCTCTTGTATAAGGGGAGTTGAGGGTGAGGTGTCCCCACATGATGATTGAAAACCGGTCAGGATGTGCCTATGTTGAGAGTCGAAGTTTACGTACTGCCCAAAACTATGACGCCAACTGTAACGCTCCGATGCTTCGGCCGGCTTGTGCTGGGTTGGGAAGTGGAAACGTTGCGTTATATGGCAAAGTCACGGACCGAGGCGCGTCTCATCCTCGATCTGAACGGCGTCCAGACGGTGGATGCTGCAGGGTTGGGCCTTCTGGTTGAGCTGCACTGTTGGGCGCAGCGCCGCAACCAGGAACTAAGAATCGGAAATATCGCCGGAAGCGTACAGAGGATTATCGCTCTGACCAACTTGCAGTCGGTCCTTGCGATTACCTCTGACCGGGCTGAACTGGCAGAGACGGCCGATGAAGGCGACTCGCCGTTCGCGGGCCGTGAAATGACGGCGTGATTGCGCCAGGAAATTGTTGCGACCGGTATCTCAACCCGCGGAGGGGTGTGCCATCTCCAGGGAACTCAGGTTCCCTGGAGATTCCCAATCCATGGTGGCGGCACGGCAATCTGTTATGGACCTTATTGCGCCTCACTGTTCCAGCGAACACGAGGAAATCGATATCCTGATTGCGCTTCAGGAGGCCCTGGCTAACGCCGTACTCCACGGTTGCGCAGATGACCCATCGAAAACGATCTGCTGCCGGGTGGAAATCGATGCTTCCGCTTTCACCATAACCATCCGGGACCCCGGGCCAGGGTTCGATCTGGATATGGTTGCTAAACTTACCGAAGCTGGCACCAATACGACAGAGAAAGGCAGGGGTATCTGCCTAATGCGCAGCCTGATGGACGACGTCACCTATACGCGTGGGGGCTCACAAGTGTGCCTGCGGAAAGTGCGAGAAGTTCCCGCGGTTGCCGAGCACACTCCGTCGTAAATAATCTTCCCTCCTATCGCCATGCGGCGTTAACCAGTTCCAGGTCTTTGCCGTTTAACTCATCCAGGTGATATGGTTCTGCCTTAGTCGTCAAATGAAGTCCGACTTCATTTTCTCGGAGGCTTTTTGGACACAAACCAGACTCGGCGCATGTTCCTGGGCCAAGCCGGAGGTTTGTTTGGCCTGCTTTGTCTCAGCTCGTTGACGCCTGATTTGCTGGCGAAGGCTCGAGCCTACGCGCAGTCCCCTCACGCCGGAACGGCGATGTCGTATCGCTTCTTCACTCTGCAACAGGCCATCGAGTTCGACGCCTTTTCGGCACAGATACTTCCCAGCGACCAGACACCGGGCGCTCGCGAGGCCGGCGTCGTCCACTTCACCGACTACCTGCTCAGCACGATCGATCGTGATCAACAGGCATTTGTGAAGGACGCCTTTGAGGCTCTGCACGCGCAGATAACAAAGACTGTTCCCGGCGCTACATCGTTCGCCTCGATTACTCCCGAGCAGCAGATCAACGTCATGAAGGCTATGGAGAGTACACTCGCCTTTCGCATTCTCCGCGGCTTTACCCTTACCGGATTTTTCTGCGACCCGTCACTGGGTGGCGGCAACAAAGACCAGGTCGGATGGAAACTGATCGGCTTCCAGGACGACTTTCTCTACAAGCCGCCCTTTGGTTATTACGACGCCCACTACGACGAGGGTAAGTCATGAGCGCCGCGACTCCTCCGCTGCGCCATTACAAACTGACTGACGTCGTGGATTTCGTGATCGTCGG
>CAZDYZ010000478.1:0-2330 GCA_964509525.1 uncultured Acidobacteriaceae bacterium | reverse complement strand
ATTCGCGTAACCGACAAGCTACGGCTCGGCATTGTAGCGGCCACGGGCGGTATTGCCGTTTTTTACCTGCTACAGTTCATCATGGGATTCTTCGGCATACACTTAACGACGGTTAATAGCGCCAGCCCGATCGGTATCGGCTTCAGCATCGTCGTCGTGATCGTCGCTGCGTTGAATCTTGTGCTCGACTTCGACCTGGTCGAGAGCGGTGCGCGAATCGGTGCTCCGAAGTACATGGAGTGGTATGGCGCCTTCGCCCTGATGATTACGCTGATCTGGCTCTACTTCGAGATCCTGCGCCTGCTATCGAAGTTTCGCAGCCGGAGTTGATGCTGAGCTGAAGTGCGATGAGGGCCAGCGGCATTGCGGCGGGTATGTGCGTCAGATCCCGGCCGGTCTGCGCGCGTGAGCAGCTTTCTGCCAAGTAAGACGCCATTGACTGCTTGTCACGATCCACTGGTTTTCCCATGTCAATCGCCATCCGCTCGTTTGCAAAAATCAATCTCGGACTGAGAATTGGTCCTCTGCGTGAGGACGCCTTCCATGACCTGCGCACGATCTATCAGACACTAGCCCTGCACGATGTCGTGCGCGTCGACGTGCAAGGTGGCTCGGGTATTGAGATCGTCTGCGAGGACCCGCGCGTTCCGCTCGACGAGGCGAACACCTGCTACAACATTGCCAGGCGCGTGTTGCAGGCGTTGAGAGCTAGCGGCAGGGTCATCATTCAGATTGAAAAGCAATTGCCTGTGCAAGGGGGCCTAGGTGCGGCGTCGTCGAATGCGGTCGCGACAATGCTCGGCCTGGAGCTGGCCTTGGGCATGAAGCTTAACAGCGCCCACAAGCCTCTCATCGCGGCAGAAGTAGGCAGCGACCTGCCCTTGTTCCTGATTGGCGGGACCGTTCTGGGTGTCGGGCGCGGAGAAGAAGTGTACCCGTTGCAAGATCTGCCACCCATGCATGTGGTCGTAGTCACACCACCTAGCGGAGTGTCGACGCCCGCTGCATTCGCGCGATGGGACGAGCTGGTGGCGAGGGGAAGCGCATTGACCCGCGCGGGTGCCGCAGGTACAATAAACACGTTCTGTCAGGACGTGTTTGCCTGGCTGAGCGAGAGTGTTTTCTCGCAAGCTGCATATGCGAGCGAGCCTGCATCCGGTGTTCCCGCGGTGGGTGGGGACCGGGCCGAGACACTGCTTCTCGACCTCGTCCGAGCCGGGATCGAGAATGACTTCGAGCGCGTCGTCTTTCCGGAGTATCCCAATTTGCGTGAGGTAAAGCGTGAGTTGGAGCGCGAAGGTGCGCATTATGCGTCGCTGTCCGGCTCCGGATCAACGTTGTATGGATTGTTCGCCTCGAGCGAAGCAGCCCGAGTCGCGGCAGCGCGCATGAGCGTGTCGGGACACAATGCAGTTGCGACAACAACTCTGAGACGCGACGCGTATTGGCGAACGATGTTCGGTTGAGCCACTAGCAACTTGCAGCTAGTCGCTCGTCGCTGGGCGGTCGACTAATGGTAGGTCAAGTGCCTTTGGAGCACTTTGTCTAGGTTCGAATCCTAGCCGCCCAGCCAGGATTTAGTGGCCGGTCTTGGAGAGTCGCCTTATGTGTCCGGTTCGGGTTTCGGGTTGTGCAGGTTGAAAAGTAGAGGCTAGAAGGCAATCGCGAGTTGAAGAGCGTTTCTTCAAAACCCAGCGTGTAACTCAACCAGGTTAAGCGGGGCATTTGATTCGATGGAAACGGCAACGAAAACGAGCGCAGTTCATCCGGTGACCGTAATTGGTGAAGCCACGGAACCGATCGGCCAGCAGGCGGGAAAAAAGCCTCACTCCAGCGCGGACCCCAAGTCTGAACGCAAGCCGGCACGTGCGCGTCAGGACGATAGGTGGAAGATCTTTTCCGGTACGGCCAATGACGCGCTGTCCAAGGAAATCTGTGATTTCCTGGGCTTGCCGTTGGGTCAAACGTGCATCTCCAAGTTCTCCGATGGAGAGACCTACGTGCAGATCCTGGAGAATGTTCGCGGTGCCGACGTATTCATGGTACAGCCGACATGTGATCCGGTTGACCTGCACTTGATGCAGTTGTTGCTGTTGATTGATGCGTTGAAGCGTGCATCGGCGCGCCGTATTACCGTGGTGATACCTTACTTCGGATACGCCCGGCAGGACCGAAAGGAAAAGCCGCGCGTACCCATTTCGTCGAAACTGGTCGCAGATTTGTTGACAACGGCAGGAGCCGATCGGGCGTTGGTGGTTGACTTACACGCGCCTCAGATCCAGGGCTTCTTCAACATCCCGGTCGACCATCTTTTCGCTTCCCCGGTATTG
>CAZDYZ010000477.1:0-3392 GCA_964509525.1 uncultured Acidobacteriaceae bacterium | reverse complement strand
GATGGCCGCCGACACCTGAAAGTGCTCGGCCAACCCCGCCACTAAAAGCACCGCTCCAAATGTAGTGAGCGCAACAATTTCATCCGATTCGTGGGCCGCGAGTTGGCTGAGTTGCCGACCGTAGCGCAGGGCGACCACGAGCACAAGGACCACCACAGCAACCGCGACCGAAACCGAAGTCACAATCCTCGACGCGGTACCGCCGACCAACAGCACACCCACGAGCGGCAGGTACACCGCCATCGCCAGGTCCTCTAGGATGAGCACAGAAACGACAGTCGGAGTCTCGTGGTTATCGAAGCGGCGCAACTCCCGCAAAACTTTGGAAATCACACCGGAGGACGAGATGTACGTTACACCGCCCAGTAAACCGCCGCCAAAGACCCCCAGCGCAAAAGCAGTCCAGCCGCCAGCCCGGGGATGAAGTTCAAGACAAAGTCTACTATCGCAGCGGGCAGCCCAGAGCGAAGATTCCTCTTCAGGTCATCTGCGTTGCATTCCAGTCCCAGCATGAAGAGAAGCATGAGGACGCCGATCTCAGCTCCCGCTTCGATGAAACCCTGGCTGAGGGGAATTGGCGCCGCCCCCCGCCTGCTCAGGGCGAGGCCAGACAGCAAGTAGAGGGGAATGGCGGAAAAGCCCCAGCGGTTGGCCACCCTGGCGAGGAGGGCAAGCAGGACGACGGCTGCGCCGATCTCGATAAATAACCGCGCAACCCCATGGGTATCAGGAGCCATGCACAGGTGGGAATGATAAACCAACGTGTGCTCTTCGACTTAATCGAACACCGCCGCTACCTCTGAGAAGAAAAGCTGCTGCGACGTCATCCAGAACCTCCACTTTGTCGGCTCAGGCGAGGAAATGAAACCTCGTCTTCCAAAACGAGCGGCCGCACCGAAGTCTCGCCGCTGATTCAAAAGATGCTCATTCGCAGCAGTCGCAAGCCTATCGTGCCACGGGAAGCATAATTGGATGGTCCAGCCGAAACTCCAGCAGCGATTCGCTCGGCACCGATACCTGTTTCCCTTTGGTAGCTGCTGAGACGGTTGTCCCGGTCGCAGCACCAGCGACGGCCCCGATGGCAGCGCCCTTTCCTCCCCCCGCCAGTCCACCGATGAGCGCACCGAGCCCGGTGCCGCCAACGATTCTACCGGCCGTCTTGCCGCCCTGACCCTGCGATCGCACTTCATAAACACTGGTTACAATCGGATAGGCCGTGCCGTTGATGACGATGTCGGTCAACTCCAGCGTCAGCTCAGCGCCACCTGACATCCTGCCCGCCGCTTGCGCATTGACCAGCCGTCCATAAACCGTCGTGTCTCTGGGAGCTACGACCGTGTGATCAACCTGCAAGTTTGTCTCAAGGTAGGCGGTAAAGCGGTATCCCACCCGTTGTTTGCTCGAATCCACAGAATCTACCATGCGGATCAGCACTCGCGTTCCCGCCGGAACCGTAACCCGCTGCGGCGCGGCTTGCGCTGCCACTGCTACCGCCGAAGTCGCTGTCAACACCGCCATTAAAGTTGCTGCTCGAACCATTGCATCTCGCACATTATCCCTCCTCGCAGAGTTCACGATCCCTGTCCGGCGGTCGGCAGGGCAGACGCAATCTGAAGATCAATGAGCATCAACAACTGGTCTTCAATCTGAACGAAACGGGCGGCCTGAATGGCTCCCAGTGACTCCTTGACGCGACCGTAGTACTTGGCCAGAAGCTCGGCGCTCTGCTTCTGATAGTCGAGGTCCTTTTTGATCAGCTCATCCGCTTGGGCGTCCGTCATCTGGTTGTAGTTGCGCGCATATTCCTGAATGTTCGCGATTCTCAGGTCGTTCAGTTTAGTCAATTCCGCGTCATACTCGCTGTAAATGGGCCAGAACTTCTTTGCCTGATCCGCATCCAGCGCCAGCACGGCGCCCATGATCTCGTCCTTTTGCGGGCCAACGCTGGTGCGCAACAGTTCGATGTATTCCTCTACGTTTTTCTGCTGCGTCTCTGTGGCTGCCGAAGGTGCAGCCTGGGCTGCGCTTTGAGACGACGCGGCGGCTGGAGCATCCTGCGCGCGAGAGAGCGGACCTGCAGAAATCGCGAGCAACGCCATGAAGAGCGCGAGCACAGTTTTCGCCTTTGTCATTCGTGCGCCCCCTTTCAGATAGAGATTACTAACGTCGGACGAGTCCTACAAGTTTGTCAGATTCTACCCCATCGTAATCTACCAACGGTGCGGGACCACCTGATGCTTCAGTTTGGGTTCTTTGTAGCCCTTCGGCTTCTGCCGATCCGATTGCTTGGGTGGCATATACCGAACCTCCTGTAGGAAATGCGGCTCAGAATGTCGGCAATGCAGTTGAGGCGGGCACGCTTCCTATCATCGGAAGGCACAATATACCAGGGAGCTGTGGCTGTGTCGGTAGCAGCCAACGTGGCATCGCGAGCGCGCGAGTCTCTTCTTCGGTACAGAAGCCCATGACGTGCTCAACTCCGGCCCGGTAGTACCAACTGCGGTCGAAGCGCTCTGCGCAGATTTGTGTTCTCCCGCTCAGTCGAGCCCGCCAATGCCACTCGATGAAACACAGGCGGGCTGACATGCTCCAGAATGCGTTTGCTGATTCCGGCTTTGCCGGTAGCGTCACGTCCCTCGAATACGATCACAATGCGTGCCCCCGTCCTGACCTAGACCTGAAGTTGACCAGTCCAACCTGGAGCTTGAACAACTCGGCCTCATATCCCTTGTTTTTGAGCTCGGGTTTTCCCGCTGGATTTAGGCTTAGTCGATCACTCGCGTCAGCGTCGTTCTTAGCTAGCTTCTTGTTCATCTTCCTCTTGGAGTCTTTCCGCATGAGACCTCGTTTCAAAACTCGGATTCAACTTGACATCGAGAAACAGAAGCCAGACCGCTACCGTGGTACCATCGGCGCACGCAATACTACGCGAATGAACCCCTCTGCATCGCAATCGCTGAACCTGACTCCAGCCACCCTGCTGCTGCCGCTGCAAGACATGGCGTAGATGTCCAATGCCGCGGCGGTTGATCCCCTGTCGCCGTCACCGCCCGAGGTTCTAGGAATTTCCGGCGCGCAATATGTGTTGGAACAACTGGAGACCAGGCGGTCGGTCCAAGCAGGAACACTGCACGTGGTTTTGCCGTTCGGCAAAACCACACCGGGTCTTACGGAGCAGGTCCGGCAGGCCCTGCAGCGTTATGCCCACCACCGGATTCAGGAACAACAAGCCCTAGTGCGGGAAACCCGCCGTCGCGGGTGGCGCGTGACCGTGGCCGCGGTTGTGCTGCTTGCGTTTTTCCTGGCCTTGTCCCAGCTCTTTGCCAGCGAAATAACCGAAGGGATGCGGCCTTTGCTGCGCAAAACGCTCGAGTACGGGTTCGAGATCGTTG
>CAZDYZ010000476.1:0-6660 GCA_964509525.1 uncultured Acidobacteriaceae bacterium | reverse complement strand
CCCTCGCCCCCGGCGTTCAAGCCCCCGGACGCCTGCCAGCTCACAGATGGCTCTGGCGTGATCATCGCGGCTTCTCCGCAGCGTCTGGGGGATGCAGCTCCGCATCCGGCGGTGGCACTCGCGCCGCATCAACCTGCCCGTCGGTTTTCGTGAGGTGCTCCGGCGTAAGCTCCTGAGGGCCCCCCGTGGGGCTCGGCATCCCTTGATCGCGCTCGCCGGGTTCTTCCTTAGCCATGACGCTATTCCCCCGGACTAACTCATTCTGTCGTCGTCGATATTGCCACCGATTTCGGCTTCACCAACATGTCGATTGACTGTTCGAGGTTGGGTATTCTACAGCTCCTACCAAAACCCGCGAGATCCTGTGTCAACACAGCGGTCCCCATCTCCCGGACGTTTAGTTTATACCAGCGAGCAGCCTCTGCTAACGTCTCTCCGGAATAGTATGTTGTGGCGCTTTGGTTGTACTCTTTACCTGTGCTTGACTTCCGCAAAGAGGAAGAGGAAGGGAATCATGGCGACAATTAACCAGAAAATCCTGCCATATCTGCTGAGCCTGGCGTTGGTGACGGCCGCGATACCGGAGGCAGGGGCCGTCTTGCAGAGCCAAGATCAGCAAGCTGCGCCGGCATCAGAACCGTCATCCTCGGGTTCGACCGGACAGGGCGCGCCTTTGAGCGCCCAGGAACTACAGTCGCTGGTCGCGCCTATCGCACTTTACCCCGATGCCCTGGTTGCCCAGATCCTCAGCGGTGCAACCTTCCCTGACCAGATCGCAGTCGCCAACTACTGGCTGCAGCAGAACAAGAATCTGACCGGGAATGCGTTGACACAGGCGGTCAACGGCCAGTCGTGGGACCCTAGTGTCAAGGCGCTAACGGAGTTCCCATCGGTACTGAACAATATGGCTCAGAACCTGTCATGGACGTCACAATTGGGCGAGGCCTACCACAACCAGGCGTCGGAAGTGATGGCGGCGATCCAGACATTACGCACTCAGGCCAAGGCCGCCGGCAATTTGAAGAGTACGCCGCAGCAAACGGTGACAACTCAAAGTCAAGGGGGGCAGCAGATCATCGTGATTCAGCCTGCCAATCCTCAGGTGGTTTACGTTCCCGAGTACAACCCGACCGTGATTTATGGGACGCCTTACGCGACGCCGGGATACAGCACGGCAGACGTGGTAGCGACGGGTCTGCTCTCCTTCGGAGCCGGAATTGCGGTGGGGGCAATGATGAGCGGAGGTTGCTGTGGCTGGGGATGGAGCAGTTGGAACTGTAACTGGTATCACGGCGCTGCGTACTACGGCTATCACCCCTACTATGGAAACGCCGCCTGGCATGGCGGCTACTACGGCGGTGCCTACGGTGACGGCTATCACCCCTACAACAACTATGGCTACCATCCTTACAATGGCGGGTACAACAGCAGTGGATATCACCCCAACTACAACAGCGGCTATCAGCACTACGGCAACAATAATTACAACCGCAATGTCAGCGGTAACACGGTGAACGTCAATCGCGGCGATACAGGTAGCGCGGACTCCTGGAATAAATCAGGATGGGCGAATTCTGATGCCGCTCGAGGTTGGGGATCGCAGGACACGGGGAGCCGGGCGACGGCCTTCAGTAGTTATGGAAGCCACGCAGGCTCGAGTTTCGGTAGCGGTGGCTGGGGAGACCGCTCAGCCAGTTCACGTGGATGGGGCAGCCGCGGAGGTGGCGGCGGTTGGGGAGGCGGCCACTTCGGCGGTGGCGGTTTCCGGAGATAGACGCTGACCGGCGTTTCGCCGGGTTTCGCTCGACGCTAATAGAGCTAGTACAAAGGTCGCAAGACTCGGAGGATCGGAATGTGGACGCCTAGGATAAAGGATTCGCGATTGTTGGTGCTTTTCATTCTTCTGTCACTGGTCGTCGCCCTCAGCTCCTGCAACAGGCAGGAAAAGTCTGCCGAAACCCCAGCACAAGCTGCACAGAAAACCTTTGCCTCCCCCGACGACGCAGCGAAGGCGCTTGTGGAAGCAGCAAAATCGGATAATCGCGACGCAATGCTCGGCATCTTTGGGCCGGGATCTGCTGATGTCATCTACTCCGGAGACGCAGCCGAAGATAAAGCAGCTTTTGGGGGATTTGTTTCCGATTATGACGCAATGCATCGCTGGCGCAAGCTGGATAATGGAAGTGAACTGCTGGTGACCGGTGCCGACAACAAGACCTTTCCCATTCAGCTAAAGAAAAATGACTCTGGGCAATGGTATTTCGACACCCAATCGGGGAGGGAGGAAATTCTTGCACGTCGTATTGGCCGTAACGAGATGGCCGCGATTGACGTCTGTGCGGCCGTCGCGGACGCGCAGGAGCAATACTTCTCGCAGCGCCACGAGGGAGTGAAGCAATATGCGCAGAAATTCATCAGTGACGAAGGTAAACAAAACGGGTTGTACTGGGCTTCGCCTGAGGGCCAGCCACGCAGTCCTCTGGGACCGCTCGTGGCATTCGCCACCGGCGAAGGATATAAATTACAGGCTGACAAGCATCAACCCTTCCACGGCTATTACTTCCACATGCTGGACAAGCAGGGAGCAGATGCGAAGGGCGGAGCGAAGGACTACATCGTCAATGGAAGGATGACCGGCGGCTTTGCCGTCGTCGCCTATCCGGCTAAGTACGGCGATTCGGGCACCGTAACCTTCATGGTCAATCAGAACGGTGTGGTGTACCAGAAGAACCTGGGCAAGATGACTGAGGAAATTGCAGCGGCGATGACGGAGTTCGACCCTGACAAGACTTGGAAGCCGGTGGAGCAATAAAAATCCGCGAAACGCGAAGTTGCCTCTAAAATCAAGCAATTCGGTTGATCTGACCTGAGATGTGCACCGGATCGGTCTGGGTTCATCGCTCGCTGTTCAACATTTGCCGACTGCATAAGCTTTGCATAGTACGTGCACGGCATCCATAAGGCCATCGCTGGTGCTCTGCCAGTTCTGGCCCCATATCTTCGCCGCTGGTTTCACACACCAGCTGACACCACAGACAGCAATGTTGGATTGCCCCTCGAAGGGTCAGGTCTCTGGCGGTAACTGGAACCCTACGATTTGGGAGCCTTGAGGTTGTCCAAAGTCTCCTTGCGCGTCATTGCGGAGAATGCTCTTTCGTGCGGATGTTTCCCGGCGAAAACACCCATCAACTAATCGGTGCCGGGCTCGTCGATTCTCACTTCTGGATGAAAAGTTTGCGCGCGGGCTAGTTCAATGGAGGCTGACGATATATGCTGTTCGGCGAGGAGTTTCGTATGCAACTTGGAATGGTAGGTCTGGGAAGAATGGGTGCCAACATGGTACGGCGTCTCATGAAAGCAGGGCATAGTTGTGTAGTCTTCGACGTGTTTCCAAAAAGCGTCGAAGAGTTGGCGAAAGAGAAAGCGGTGGGCAGTTCGTCGCTAAAGGATTTGACCGGAAAGCTCCAGAAGCCGCGTGCTGTCTGGCTGATGGTGCCAGCGGCAGTCGTAGACGAAACCATCGCTGGCGTTCTGCCCTATCTTGAGGCTGGCGACATCCTGATTGACGGCGGCAATTCTTACTACGTTGACGACATCCGTCGTGCCGGGGAGCTTGCTCCCAAGGGAATCCATTATGTAGACGTCGGCACCAGCGGTGGTGTGTGGGGCCTGGAGCGCGGATACTGCATGATGATCGGCGGACCGGACAAAGCAGTACAGTATCTGGACCCTATCTTCAAAGCCCTGGCGCCCGGCAAAGGTAACATAGACCGCACTCCGGGGCGTGACAAACTCGGGGGCACCGCTGAGGACGGCTATTTGCATTGCGGGCCAAACGGCGGCGGCCACTTTGTCAAGATGGTGCACAACGGTATCGAATACGGCATCATGGCCGCGTATGCTGAAGGGCTCAATATCTTGCAATCGGCCGATATCGGCAAACGAAAGCACGAGATCGATGCGGAAACGACACCTCTCCGCGATCCCGAGCACTACCAGTACGATTTCAACCTGGCGGACGTTACCGAGGTATGGAGGCGCGGCAGCGTAATTGCCTCCTGGCTCCTGGACCTCACGGCCTCGGCGCTAGCGGACGATCCTCAACTGGCGAAGTTTGCCGGGCGTGTTTCGGACTCGGGCGAAGGCCGCTGGACCATCAAGGCCGCCATCGACGAGGCGGTGCCGGCATCGGTTCTCAGCAGCGCTTTGTATGAGCGATTCAGCTCGCGCGGCGAAGCAGACTTTGCCGACAAATTGCTGTCTGCCATGCGTTATGAATTCGGTGGACACCTGGAGAAGGCGGTTGTGAAGTGAGACGATAGTAATGAGCGGCGTTCTGCCTCCCCTCGTGGACAGCGCTATGGAAAGGGTCCCCGTCTGGTTTCTGGAATGA
This sequence comes from uncultured Acidobacteriaceae bacterium, assembly GCA_964509525.1. Classification (GTDB taxonomy): domain Bacteria; phylum Acidobacteriota; class Terriglobia; order Terriglobales; family Acidobacteriaceae; genus Bog-257. The sequence continues at coordinate 2,267 of CAZDYZ010000476.1, read as the reverse complement.
CCAGTGGGGATACCCATACCGCTACACCTAGGTGGTCTTAGGTCTTGCGAACCTTGTTGCTGCAACAGGCGAGCACCTGGCGCGAGGCACGACGGCATTCGTTTCCGAGACGGAATCGGTTGGGAGACATGGCTTCAGATCCGGCCGACCATTCGTGCCCTGCTAATGCCTAGCCCCTGATTGTTGATAATTCGCTCGCGGAAGACGCTGAATCTCTGGTCCGTAGCTCTAACGAGTCCCGGGAGGGGCTGCGCGGATTCGCGTCAACAACAGGATAGGATGAGTTAACACCAACTGCGATGGAGCATCTCATGACAATCGCCCTTGCAGACCTTGAACCGAAGCCGGTATGGAGGCACTTTGACGCCTTGGCGGCAATTCCTCGGCCCTCGACCAAGGAGGCCGCAGTCCGCAATTATGTGTTGGATGTGGCCGCGCGGCTCCGCCTCGAGACCATTCAAGACGAAGCTGGCAACACGGTCATTCGGAAGCCCGCACATTCCGGCCGCGAAAGCGCTCCGATGGCGCTGTTGCAGGGCCACTTGGACATGGTATGCGAGAAGAACGAGAGTACTACGCACAACTTCAATACCGATCCAATCAAGGTTTTGCGACATGACGACTGGCTGAAGGCCGATGGCACCACGTTGGGCGCCGATAACGGTGTTGGCGTTTCTGCTGCCTTGGCGGTTATGGAAAGTACGGATATAGCCCATGGTCCGCTGGAGTTTGTCTTCACCATCGATGAAGAGAGTGGACTGACAGGTGCGGCAGAGTTTCCCGGGGGTCTACTCAAGTCGAAGTACTTCCTGAATCTTGACAATGAAGAGACGGGCACACTCTGCATCGGCTGCTCCGGGGGAATAAAGACCACAGCCCGCCGCAAGGTCGCTCTCCGCCCGGCGAGTGCTGGGCAGACTTGGCGCATCAAAGTGTCAGGATTGAAAGGCGGGCATTCCGGCGTCGATATTCATCAAGGCCGAGGAAATGCGTTGCGCATTCTAGGTGGTGTGCTCCAGAGTGCGATCGACCGCTTGCCCATCGAGATCGTCCAGATTAATGGGGGCAGCGCCCAGAACGCCATTCCAAGGGAGGCTTCTGCAATCGTGGTGTTGGAGGCTGCTCGCGAAAAAGAGTTGAGGTTGCTGGTCAGCACGGCTGAGAGCGAGGGCCAGTCCGACGTCGGTGGCTTCGATCCAGGACTGCAAATCACAATCGAGAAAGCGGAGCAAGCGACGAACGTCTTCGATGCTGCGGACGCAAGCAACTGCGTAGCTTTGCTGGTAAGCGTGCCCCACGGTGTTCTGGCGATGAGCCCCGACGTTCCAGGGCTGACACAAACCTCGACGAATCTGGCAATTATCTCGACCAAGGGTGACGTGGTGGAGTTTGTCACTAGCCAGCGCAGCGCCATCGAGAGCAGCATGCATGCTGCGGCACGCATGGTTGCCACCATATTCCGGCTTGCAGGATTCGAAGTGGAACACTCCGGCCGTTATCCTGGCTGGAAGCCTGAGCCAAATAGCGAGATCGTGCGCAAGCTGCAGTCCGTGCACAAGGAACTTTTCGGCGAGCCAGCGAAGCTGATTGCCATGCACGCCGGCCTTGAGTGCGGAGTAATCGGCGAAAAATATCCCGGGATGCAGATGGTGTCGTTCGGTCCAACCATAGTCGATCCCCACAGCCCGAATGAGCGGGTGCAGATATCGTCCGTCGACCGCTTCTGGAAGTACCTAAAGGCAGTTTTGGAACACATCTGAGCCTGGTCATACACATCTGATTATGTTGTGTGTAGTCTTGCGGGAAATAATAGTTCTCTTTGGTAAACAAATTTGATTGTTCGGCAACGGTCGAGCTTTAGTGGCTAGAGTGTTTAAAAGCGCTAAAGTTTCGAGCCAAGGCCAACACAGATCGGGCGCTTCTATGTGGGCTCGCTCGCGCCGATCAACCTTCCCCTCATGTTGAGCATGAGGGGTGCAAGAATCGGTCTTGCTAATCCAGAGCGAAGTGCCCACTTCCATTTCCGATCGCAGTGATACCTCGGTTGCTGCCGTTCCGAAGTACGACCCAGACCTGGCTCAGCGCGGGCCTCGCATCAGCCAAGGTTTTGTTTGCCGAGCCGCGGATCCGACGTATAGTAGACAACCAGACATCGATGTTGGATACCCCATGAATCAGGCTGTTCGTCCCGATGACGAAGAAAATGCGCTGGAGCCGCTTAGGCTTGCCGAGGCAGTCCTCTGGCCGGGTTTCCTGGAAGCGGTTCC